>CBFHCJ010000163.1:0-11043 GCA_965654005.1 uncultured Streptomyces sp.
GACCTGCGCAGCCTGCGGCCACTGGACCGGGCCACCGTGTGCGCCTCGGTCCGCAGGACCGGGCGGGCCATCGTGCTGGAGGACGACTGGCTCAGCTACGGCATCGGAGTGGAGATCGCCGCCACCATCCAGGAGGGCGCCTTCGACTACCTCGACGCCCCCGTACGCCGGGTGGCCGCCGCCGAGGTCCCCCTGCCGTATGCCAAGCCCCTGGAACGGGCCGCCCTGCCGGATGCCGCCGCCCTGACCCGCACGGTGCGCGACGTCCTCGAGGCCACCGGCTTCCCGCTCAAGCCCCTGCCGTCCGAACGCGGTTAGGAGACCCGTTCATGCCCGAGATCCTCATGCCCCGGCTCTCCGACACCATGGAGGAAGGCACCCTCAGCCGCTGGCTCAAGAAAGAAGGCGAGCAGATCCACAAGGGCGACGTCATCGCCGAGATCGAAACCGACAAGGCCGTCATGGAGCTGGAGGCATACGACGAGGGCCCACTCACCCGCACCCTCGTGCCCGAAGGCGCCACCGTGCCCATCGGCACCCCGGTCGCGGTCATCGGCGAACCCACCGCCACACCCTCGCCAGGACCAGCTCCCGCGCCTGCGCAGCCACAGCCGCAACCAGCCGGCACCTCAGCCCAATCCGCAGCACCCCCCGCCTCGCCGGCGCTACCGTCCCAGCCCGCAGCCACCCCACAAGCCCCGGCCCCACAAGCCCCGTCTTCAGGCCCGCCCACCAGGGTTCCGACCTCCCCGCTGGCCCGCCGCCTGGCCCGCGAGCACGGCATCGACATCGCCGCCCTCACCGGCAACGGACCCGGCGGCCGCGTCGTGCGCGCCGACGTGGAAGCGGCCATCAACAAAGGAGACGCGCATCCCGCTCCGCGCCCAGCTGCCGGCGTGTCGTCCACGGCAGCACCAGCCGCGCCGCAACCGCGCGCCCGACCCGTCGCCGAGGCCGACGAGGTCGAAGAAGTCCCGCTCACCACCGTGCGCCGCCTCACCGCCCAGCGGCTCACCGACAGCGCCCAGCAGGCCCCTCACTTCTACCTCACCGTCACCGTTGACGCCGAGCCGCTGCTCGCCTTCCGCGCCGACCTCAACACACGCCTCGGCGAGCACGGTCCGCGCATCAGCGTCAACGACCTGATCATCAAGGCGTGCGCCACCGCACTGCGGGACCACCCGGAGATGAACGCCTCCTGGGACGACACCCGCATCCTGCGCCACCACCGCATCCACATCGGCATCGCCGTCGCCCTCGACGACGGACTGACCGTCCCCGTCATCCACGACGCCGACCACAAGACGCTCACCGACATCGCCCGTGAAGCACGCGCCCTCGCCGAAAAGGCCCGCAGCGGACGCCTCACCCTGGACGACCTGACGGGTGGCACCTTCACGATCAGCAACCTCGGTCCCTACGGCATCGACCACTTCACCGCCGTCATCAACCCGCCGCAGGCCGCGATCCTCGCCGTCGGTGCCGCCCACCCCCAGCCCGTCGTCCGCGACGGTGAACTCGCGGCGGGCACCGTGATGGCGTTGACCCTGTCCATCGACCACCGGGTCCTGGACGGGGCCACTGGTGCTGTGTTCCTCGCCGACCTCAAGGAACTGCTCGAACAACCCCTGCGCATCGTCGTGTAGGAGGGCACCATGGCAGCGCCCCGGACGAGACCTTCCCCTTCGAAGGCTCCTGGGCACCCGCGTGCACCACCGTCTTGAGGCGGCATGGGCACAGCGGCCTGGAAGACCCGGCCAACCGTCACCGGGCCGCCCCGACACCACCGCCCTCACCCCGTTCGGCTGACACTCTGGCAACGGCCTTCGCCGGCCGCCCCATACCGTATGGAGGCATCGATCGATGACCGAGCCCGTCTACCATCCGGCCACCCCCGAGATCGGCGCCCGCCGGGCGCAACTCGCCCCGGCGGTCAACGAGGCGTTCGAGAACTTCAGCCGCGCCGTGTTCGCCGACGGGGCGCTGCCGGAGAAGACCAAGCAGTTGATCGCCGTCGCGGTCGCGCATGTCACGCAGTGCCCGTACTGCATTCAGGGACACACCCGCCTGGCACAGCGCAATGGCAACAGCCCAGAGGAGATCATGGAAGCCATCTGGGTCGCCGCCGAGATGCGCGCCGGCGGCGCCTACGCCCACTCCACCCTCGCGCTGCACGCGATGAAGGACACCTCACCGCATTCCCAACCATGACATCGGGACCCGACAGATGCACCAGGCGACATCGCGCCGCCAACCTTCCAGCATGCAGGCGGACGGCAGCATGAAGGCCGGCGCGACGCTGGTGATTGCAGCTATTCCGGCGGGGTGTCCTCCGACTCGTATTAAGGTCGCAGCGGCTGCCGGGGACCCCGCTACGGCCGTAGCCGCAGTTCCGGAGCCGGACAGGGGCGGCAGGCGTGACTGGGGCTCGTGAATCGGTGCGGCCGGGACTGCCGGAGTCGGTGGGCTACGCGCTCAAGCGGGTGTTCCTGGGCCGGCCGCTAATCACCGAGCAGTTGCGCAACGAGCGGCTGTCGAAGAAGGTCGCGCTGGGCGTGCTCTCACCCGACGCGATCTCCTCCTCCGCGTACGGTCCGGAGGAGATGCTGCTCGCGCTGCTGCCCTACGCGGGGGCGGCGGCGTTCACCCTGGTGCTGCCGATCACCGGGGCGGTCCTGGTCATCCTGGTGCTGGTGACCGCCTCCTACCGGCAGGTGGTGACCGTCTACACCCGCGCCGGCGGCTCGTACGCCGTGACACGGGACAACTTCGGACCGAAGATCGCCCAGATCGCCGCGGCCGCGCTGCTGATCGACTACGTGGTGACCGTAGCCGTCCAGGCATCGGCGGGTACGGTCGCGGTGGTCTCGGCACTCCCGGAGTTCGGCCCCTACAGCCTGGAGATCACCATCGGGGTGGTCGTCATCCTGTGTCTGGCGAACCTGCGCGGGCTGAGGGAGGCTGGAGGCCCCTTCGCACTGCCCACCTACCTGTTCTCCGCCCTCGTCGGCCTCATGATCATCACCGGCGTCATCAAGTACTTCACCGTCGGTCTGCCGGTCTACGACCCGGCCCACCTGCCCGGCACCGTCGCTGTCCACCACGGTTCGGGTCTGGTGGAGGGCGCCACGGTGCTGGTGCTGCTGCGCTCCTTCGCCAACGGCGGGTCCTCGCTGACCGGGGTGGAGGCCATCTCCAACACCGTCTCCGCGCTTCGCAATCCCCAAGGGCGCAACGCCCGCACCGTCCTGACCGTCATGGCCTGCACACTGGGCTTCCTGGTCGCCGGCGTGTCACTGCTGGCGCATTTCACCCATGCCACCCCCTACCTGGCCGGATACCCCTCGGTGCTCTCCCAGGAGACCCAGGCGGTGTTCGGACACGGCACCACGGGCCACGTGCTGTACGCGCTGGTGCAGGCCGCCTCGGCACTGATCCTCTACACCGGTGCCAACACCAGCTTCAATGGATTCCCGTTCCTGGCCAGCTTCGTCGCCGAGGACCGCTTCCTGCCCCGCCAGCTGACCAAACGCGGACACCGGCTGGTGTTCTCCAACGGCATCATCGTGCTTGCCGTGCTGGCGGTGGCGCTGCTGGCCGCCACCGGCGGCACCGTCAACGCCCTGGTCCCCTTCTACGCCATCGGCGTGTTCACCGGGTTCGCCATGGCCGGCTACGGCATGAGCCGGCATCACCTGTCCCACCGCGAACCGGGATGGCGTCGGCGACTGGCCGTCAACTGCTCGGCGGGCGTGCTGTCCACCCTCGTCGTGCTCATCTTCGCCGTCGCCAAGTTCACCGAGGGCGCCTGGCTGGTCGTGGTCGTCTTCCCCCTGCTGGTCGCGGTACTGATCCGCATCAACCGCGAATACCGGCAAGAGGCGGCCATCCTCAACGAAGTACGCGGCAACCCCGTTGAACAGGCCACCTACTCCTACCACCACGTGTACGTCCTGGTGAACAACGTGGACCTGGCCATGCTGGAAGCCCTGCGCTACGCGCACACCCTGCGCCTGAGTGGGGCCGAGGCGGTCCACTTCATGCTGGACGCAGCCCACGCTCAGCACCTGCGCACCCGCTGGGACGACCTGGGCATCGCAGTGCCGCTGAAAATCGTGGACTGCCCCGACCGCCGCCTGGTCCACGCCGCCGCGCAGTTCATCCTGGAAGCCGGAGAGGGCCGCGAGAACACCGAGGTCACCGTACTGCTGCCGCGGCGCAGCTACGCGCCGCTGCTCGGGCGGCTGCTGCACGACCGCACCGCCGACCACCTCGCCCATGTCATCAACCGCATCCCCCACACCGTGGCCACGATCGTGCCCTACGACGTGCAGACCCGGATCCGGCAGAGGTTCCCCCGCCCGCCGGAGGAACGCCTGGCCCGCGGCTACGCACACCTCCGGGACCGGCTCGCCGGCCAGCCCCCGGTGTCGCTGACCGAGCACAACGCCCCTCGCCCCGAGCCCGATGCCACCACCGTCGCCGCCGTGGAACCCGGCCGCCGGGTCACCGTGGTCGGACGGCTGCACAGCATCACCGACGAGGAACGCGGCGACCACCGTGTCCTGCTCGGCACTCTCACCGACAGCACAGGCAGCCTCACCCTGGAATTCCACGACGCCCACCCGGACCTTGCCGCCGGACAACTCCTTCGCCTGACTGGCCATGCCCACCGCCGCGACCGGTCCCTGGTCATCAGTGACCCGGGCTACCGCATCATCGGCGCGGCCGGGGAGGAACCCGGCGCTTCGGCTGGCAACGATGCCACGTGATGCGCTGTACGCAGGGCTGCCCCAGAGTTGCTGCCTTCGGCCAGCGCCTACCAGGGGCACAGCCGGTGCCCGGTTGCGGCCCGGAGCAGGCACCACTGACGATCGCCGGTCTGGCACCGGCCGCGCACGGCGGGCGACCACACCGAGCGGATCTTCACTGGTGACCCATACCGATGCTGTGCCGAACCTGACCCGCACCCGTGAACCCACCACGGTTGCGTGCCTCTCACCATCCCCAACCGGCGCGAGGCTTCAAGTCGGGCGAGGCTCGGCAAACGCTACGGGAGAGAAGAAGCAGGTCTTCCTGTGAGCGTTCCTCAGCTCGACGTGTGGGGCCAGTGTTTCAGGCTGCCGGGTGAGGGAGTGGACTGCGTCGCTTCCGCTGCTGAGGGGTAGATCTCGTAGCTCTCACGCATGCCGCTGAGGTCGAACAGCCTGAGTATCCGGCCGGAGACGGACGCGATACGCAGCGAGCCTTCGTGCTCACGGATCCGTTTGGTGATCGCCACGATCACGCCCAGCCCCATCGAGTCCATGAAGGGGACGAAGCCCAGGTCCAGGACGAAGTGACGGTGGCCCTCGTCGAGGAGCTTGATCACTCCTTCCCGGATCATGGGGGCGGTGTGGGTGTCCACCTCACCGTCGACCTCGACAACACTCCAGCCGTTGACCACGTCATAGCTCACCATCACGCTCTCGCGCCGGATGATGTTCGTTCGCATTGCCATCCCTCTTCACGTCTGCGGGCAGCGCACGATGCCGGCACGATGCGGCGGAGTCGGCCGGGCAAAGCCGATCGCGGCCTGGGCAAGGGTGAGTTCGCGTGAACGACGGTGACCGCCACTCCCGGTTTCTCACGTGCTGGTCACCGGGTCCTACTTGGCCAGCCACTCGGCGAGGACAGCGGCCTGGCTGTGGTCCACGTCCTTGGTGGCGGTCAGCAGCGTGACCTTGTCGTGCGCGGCCAGGTCACGCAGGTGCTCGGCCGCCTCGCGGTGCCCGGCATCGCGCAACTCCGCCAGGTAGCGGTGGCGGAACTCGGGGAAGCGGCTGGGCTCGTGGCCGTACCACTTGCGCAGTTCGCTGGACGGGGCGACATCACGTAGCCACTCGTCCAGATGCGCGTCCTCTTTGCGCATGCCCCGTGGCCAGACCCGGTCGACCAGCACGCGCTTGCCGTCCTTCGGCGCGGTCTCCTCGTAGACTCTGCGATAGGTGATCTGTTTGGCCATCGTGGTCGCCCTTCCAGATCGGTCGGCCGCCCGCGCCTTGAGCGGGTGGACGGCTCTGTGCCGTGCCGCGAAGCGGATGGTTCCGACTCGCCCATTTTATCGAGGACGGCGCAGGCGAACCCGTCGGGACCCTGCCGGGTCACTCACCACACCCTCCGCGACCGCCGCTCGGGGGCAGAGCGACGGCGTCCAGTACGGCGTATTGATGAGGAGCACGATGTGCCCAAGCAGACGTCCCCTGCCCGAGTCACCCGATTTCCCCGCGCGGATGGCTCCCCGGGTGAGCTCCCCGAGCGAACTGGACGCGGCGGTGGCTACCTGCCGGGCGTGCCCCCGGCTGGTGGCCTGGCGGGAGGAGGCCGCCAGGGTCAAGCGCAGGGCGTTTCGGGACTGGGAGTACTGGGCACGTCCCGTGCCCGGCTTCGGCCCGCCGGATTCACCGCTGGCGATCGTCGGTCTGGCTCCGGCCGCGCACGGCGGCAACCGCACGGGGCGGATCTTCACCGGTGACCCGTCCGGCGACGCTCTGTACGCCGCCCTCTACGACATCGGGCTGGCCTCTCAGCCGACCGCCACCCGGCGGGACGACGGGCTGGAACTGTACGGAGTGCGGATCACGGTGCCGGTGCACTGCGCACCGCCCGACAACAGGCCCACCACCACCGAGCGCGACACCTGCCGCCCGTGGCTGGCCCGCGAACTGGCACTCTTGCGACCGACCCTGCGGGCCATCGTGGTGCTCGGCGGCTTTGCCTGGCAGGCACTGCTGCCCGTGCTCACGAGCGCAGGCTGGCAGCTGCCCCGCCCCCGCCCGGCCTTCGGACACGGCGCCGAAGCCCTCTTCACCGACGCAGCCGGTGAACGGCAGTTGCATCTGATCGGCGGATACCACCCCAGCCAGCGCAATATGTCCACCCGGACCCTGACCCCCGCCATGCTCCGCGACGTGTTGCACCGGGGCGCCCTGATCGCCGGGCTGCCACAGGATCCGCAGCACCCGCAGGCCCTCTGCCCTTCCTGAGACGCCGCGGTAGGCGTCCTTCGTTCGCCTCCGACTGCCCGCGCTGTAGGACACGGTCAAGTTGGGTCTAGTTGTGCGGGAGCGGCAGCTGGCGTGCTCTCCAGGCGGAACGCGCACCGAAGTGCTCCGGCAGCCGGATGTCGATGAGGGAGCGGTCGGAGGGGGACGGTGATCCCGAGCCTTCCGCACTCAAGACGCATCCGCACGCCCCAATGGCCCTGGTAGCGGATGGTGAATTCGTAGGCAGATATTTCCGGCAGCGGCACGGGTCGAGCCAGAGTGCGTGCTGGCGGGTTTCGAGCCCGGTCAGCCCGCGCTGGACGAAGTCTTGGCACGGTCTGACACCAGAACCCGAGACTGCTTTCGGCGGCGAAAGTGCCCACCTGCTGGCGGCTACGGCACCGAGTCTCTCCGACTCGGCAGCTCCCATTAGGCGGCGTGACGCTTGTGGGTGCCGATCCGGTGCACGTTCTGCACCTCGAGTTCGTCGAGTTCCTGCGTGGGGGTGAGGCGGATGCCGATGTGGTAGTCCTGAACCAGCATCCAGCCGAGGAAGCCGGCAGCGAGGGTGCACAGGACGCCGGCCGAGGTCAGGGCGAGGCCGAGGGTGGTCCCGGTGGCCGGGCCGTTCCAGTGGGTGACGTACCTCCCCAGGCTGATGGCGAACAGGGCAAGCGCGGTCACGTTGAGGCCGGCGTGGGCCAGACCGACGGTTTTGGCCGCCGAGCCGTGGGGGATCCCGAAGGCCCAGTCGACGAATCCGGGGAGCGCGGCGAGCAGTGCACTGCCGACGCCCACGACGTTCAGAGCGATCGCCAGATTGAGCCAGAACTGGTCGCGGGTTGCCGCGTAAACGACGAAGCCCACCAGGGTTCCGGTGTAGCAGGCGACCGGAAAGCCGATCAGCATGGGGTGGATGGGGTGACCGGCGACCGTGGCTTTGCTGTACATGAAGCCTCCTGAGTGGGTCCCCGTCTGGAGGTGTCGATCCCCTTCTTCAGCGTCTCTCTGCTGGTGGGATTCGCAACCGCGCCTGGCGACGGTCCTGCCCCGCGGGATCGGGGTGACGGGGGGCGTTCCTATGGACCCTTCAGGCGCCGGCTCGTTTCCTGGTCACATCGTCGGGGCCGACCAGCGGCAGATGGTCCATGACCGGCTCCCGCTCGGCAAGGTAGTGAGCGGCCTGCGCGGTCACCCGCTGCCCGTCGGCCTCTGCTGCATCGAGTTCGTCGGCGGCGACCGGGCTCGTCGGACCACTTACGCCACTGCTGTTCCGGGCGCGGAGTGATCGCCCATCGGCTCGATCCGAAACTGACCGGACCGGCAGGCGAGCGCCTCTCCGAGCTGCATGGGGGAACCGGGTCCAGACACCTGGAAAATCATTGCACTGTCGCATAGTTTACTTGTTAAGTGATTCCCTGGGTCGGGAGAGGAACACATGTCACCCAGTCACGGGCCCGGCCCCAGCGCCGTCGCGGCTCAACTGCGCCGAGCGCTGGACACTGCCAACTGGCAGGTCCTGGCCGAGGTCCTGCACCCGAACGTGTGCTGGGGACATCCCGGCGGGAGGGCCGGGGGTTGTCGTGGCCGCTCTCGCGTCCTCGGACGCTGCGCGCGCCTGTGCGCCCGCGCGCAGCGGATGACGGTCGATGAGACCTTCACGTACCCGGGAGGCGTGGTCCTCGGATTGCAGATTCACGGCGCGACGCTCAGGGCTGGTCCAGACGGCACGGTGTACCAGGTTTTCGACGTCGCCGACGGCCTGGTCACCCGTATCACGGGCTATGCGGATCGCTCCCGGGCCCTGCAGGCTGCGCACTTTGGCGCCGCGGCCTGCTTCTGAGCGCTTTCCGCCGGAGCCTCGTGCCGGCGGCTCGCGGGAACGCGGCGCCGGGCATCCGCCCGGAGACGTGATCCACGGACGAATCGGACCACAGGGTGCGCGGCCGGATCCACCCTGCTGCAGTGCCCGGCGGACCCAGCGGCGGAACGGCGGCAGAGGCCGCCGCCCGGCTGCGTATCGTTTCAGACGCCGTCGCGATGCCGCACCTGGATCCGACGGTACGGCGGGCACGTCCCGGACTTACGTGGCCTGCAGACGGCTGGGCCGACGACAGGACCGGCGTACATCGTGCCGAACCAATGACGAGGAGCAGCCCCTGGTGGCAGGCACGGAGCTGGCCTGCCACCAGGTGAGTCGGCTGCCCGGTACGCGCGTGGGCGGCGTGCGTCATCCCGTTGTCGCGGTGGCCGTGCGTCGCGCTCGCAGGGTCAGTACGCGCTCGGCGTGGTGCTCCTCATGCAGGTCGATGCGGCGGGCCTGCAGGAGATCACGCAGGCTGACGATGCCCTCGACCGCGGCCTGTGGGTCGCGGCCGACGACGAGCAGGCGGGTGACGCCGTGCTGGGCCATGCGGTTGGCCAGGGTCCGCAGCGTCTCGTCGGGGTGCGCGGTGACCGCTGGCACGGCCAGTTCGGCCAGCGGCGTGGGGTCCGATGGGTTGGCATGGAGCAGCTGTGCGCGGGTGACCACACCGGCGAGGTGGTCGTGCTCGTCGAGGACGGGGTAGAGACGCTGGGCCAGCAGCCGTTCCGGGTCCGCCGCCTCATGAGCGTTGCGCAGCACGGCGGTGGCCGCGCCCGCGGTGTCGTCCGCGTGGAAACTCGCCGCTATGGGTGTCTCCAGCTGGCGCACGAGGTGGACTTCGAGCGGGTCGACGGAGTACTCGCGGGTCAGGTGCAGGCCGCGCCGGGCGAGCTTCTCGGTCAGCACCGACCTCTTGAGGAGGGTGACGGACAGCAGATACGCCGCGGAGGCGGTGATCACCATGGGGAGCAGGGCGTTGATCTCGTGGGTCAGTTCGAGGCAGAACACGATGCCGGTGAGCGGGGAGCGCATGACGCCACCGAGGACTCCGGCGAGCGAGACCAGTGCCCAGAATCCCGGGCTGACGTGCGGGAAGACCAGTCCCTCGGCTGCTCCGAGCGCGCCGCCGACCATGAACATGGGGGCAAGGACGCCGCCGGAGGTACCCGAGCCGAGGGAAAGGCCCCAGATGAGGGTCTTGACGACGAGGATGCCGACGATGAGGCCCACGGTGGCCCGGCCGGTGAGGAGCTGCCCGATGACGTCGTAGCCGACGCCGAGGGCGCGCGGTTCGACCAGGCCGCCGACCCCGATGATCGCTCCGCCGATGGCCGGCCACCACATCCAGTGGACGGGCAGCTTGGCGAAGAGGTCCTCGGAGAGGTAGACGAGCGCGGTGGCGGCCAGCGCGAGCAGTCCGGCGGCGATGCCGGCGACGATGCACAGCGCGTACGCGCCCGGGGCAATGCGGGCGGGTACGTGGGCTCCGCCGAACAGCGGGTCGGTGCCCATGAGCGGTCCGCGGACGAGTGTGGCGGTGACGGCGGCGACGGCGACGGGCAGGTATGAACGGGGCCGCCATTCGAACAGCAGGAGTTCGACGGCCAGCAGGATGGAGGCCAGGGGTGCGTTGAAGGTGGCGGCCATGCCCGCGGCGGAGCCGGCGACGAGCAGCGCCTTGCGTTCGTCGGTGGTGACGCGCAGCAGTTGGGCGAGGAGGGAGCCGACCGCTCCGCCCGTCATGATGATCGGGCCCTCGGCGCCGAACGGGCCGCCGGTCCCTATGGAGATGGCGGCCGACGTGGGCTTGAGCACCGCGACCCGCGGCTGCACGCGGCTGCCGCCGACGAGGATCGACTCGATCGCCTCCGGCATGCCGTGTCCGCGGATCTTGTCCGAGCCGTACCGGGCCATCAGCCCGATGAGCAGGCCGCCGACGACGGGCATGACCAGCAGCAGCCAGCGGTGGGCGGTGCCGCCCGGTATGGCGTGACCGAAGCCGAGCCGCCCGAGGAAGCTCAGGTTGGTGATGAGGGCGATGAGCTTGAGCAGGCCGACGGCCACCAGCGCCGCGGCGGCGCCGATGGGCACCGCGAGGGCCGTGATCGCCAGGACGCGGGGCGGAACGTGGAAGTCGCTCAGGTGGGGGAT
>CBFHCJ010000164.1:0-11039 GCA_965654005.1 uncultured Streptomyces sp.
ACCTGCGCGGCGGTGTGGCGCACCGCACCAGCGGGCCGCAGCGGGACGCGGACGCGCCACAGCCCCACACCAGCGACGGCGGGCGGCCCCCGGGCGGCGTAGGCGACTACCCCGCGGTCGTGGTGACATCCGTACTGTCGGCCGTCATGGCGGATTCCTTCTTCTTCACCACCTGGCTCGACCTGCCGCCGGCAACGGGTTCGGCCGGCACCAGCGGCCTGGCGGTCGTGGTGAAGGTCGTCGCCTCCGTACTGGCCATCGCCGTGGCGGTACTGGCGCCCGTGGTCCTCGCGGCCTTCACGTACCTGACCTGCGCGGAGTGGCAGGCCGACCGCTCAGGTAGCCCTTACCGCAACGGCGGATGCCTCGCCCTCTTCCCCGCGGCCCTGCTGGGCATCGCGGCATATGGGCACTTCTACCTGGCCTACGACTTCTACCAGCTCCTTGGGGTGCTCCGACCGCACGGCTAGACCTGACCGCCGCACACTGCGGGCTGTGCCTGCCTTGCTCGTGGTGCAGCACCCGCGCCTCGCACGAGGGCCGGTACGCGAAACGGAAGATCGTCAACGCGCTGCTCCACCGGAGCCGCACCGGCGGGCAACGGTAGTGCCGGCCGCCTCGAACAGGCCCTCGTCGACGCAGAGCTGGTCCAGGACGAGGATCAGAGAGAGGAAGACCACGACCCGCAGCAGGCTATGCGTCTGCTGCCATGCCTCGTGCGAAGTCACGGGGTCCACCGCCATGGCGAGGGTCGCCGCAGGGACGGCGCCCGCCGCTTCCGGCCAGCCTCGCGGCCGAACTACGGCGAAGGCCAGCACGGCCAGCACGGCCAGCACGGCCAGCACGGCCAGCACGGCCAGCACGGCCAGCAACAGGACAGCCGAGACGGTCTCGGCAACCACGGTGGAACAGCCCTGGAACCTGGGCGGGTTCGCCAACAACGTCGTCCAGCGGGTTCCCGTGCTCTGCCCCGCTCCTCCTGACGCCCTCGATCCTCCTGACGCTCTATAACCGTACGCCCCCGCCGCCCGGCGTGGCTGGTGCCGACTGGCGCGTGTGAAGATGAGCCGCGCCGGGACGGCAAGGGGGGCTCCGGGTGGATACGTGGGTGTGTGAGGCGTGCGGTGGCGAAGTGCCTCAGTCCGAGGACGAGACCACGGCTGCGGCGGTGCGCAGACACACACGCACGACCGGGCACCCACCGTCGAGCGTGCGCAGGGAACTGCCCGGCGGGATCAGTCAACGGTGGCGCACTCCCGAAGACCGGGAGCGGGACCGGCAACGGGAAAACGAACAGGAACGCGGACAGCTCCACCGCGCCCATCCGGTCGGCCGCGGAAAGCCTGAAGCCCATGCCGGGAAAGGCTCCGCACCGGGCAGAGCCGGCCAGGCCGGCAAGCCCTGGTCGGCCGTACCGATGCACTGGGCCCTCGCTTCACTTCGTGACAGTGCGCTGCTGCAGACCCTGCTCGCTGCGGTTCTCGTACTCGTCCTCGGGGCACTGGCGATCGTGTCCATCAGCGGAGCGGAAAGCACGCAGTCGTCGGCGGAGACCGCAGGGAGTTCGCCCGCCCCCTCAAAGAGCCCGCTTCGCGACCCATTCTCGTTGTCCGGCCTCGAAGGCGGCACATGGGGCGAGGCCCGGGATGTGATGGAGGACAGGTCGGGCAGCGGCGAGATCAGCGTCCTGGAGCATGGGACCGGACTTCCACTGACGTTCGCGTACAGCGGCGATCCGCAGCGCGACGAGTGGACGGTGTGCACCGCGGATTTGACCAGCGGCACCTTCGACGAGCCGGGCTGGCTGGTCACCATGGAAATAGCGAGCCCCGACGACGGCTGCCCAACGGGCGCACTCGAGTCCCAAGCCACGGCGACCGACCGGTACGACGATGGATCCGAGACCGCCGCCCCCGAAGCCCGGGACAGCGACTCCGGGCAAGGGGTGCATCCTGGTTCGTGGTGCGGTGATCCCGGAGCGTACGGCTACACCGGTGCCGGAACCCGTATGCAGTGCCGGTACGGTGCGGGCAACGACTACCGGTGGCGTCGCGCGGGCTGAACGAGCGACCGAGCCCGCGCCGGGCGGTCGCACGCGATGCCTTACGACGGCCGGAGGGGATCACCATGGGGTTGGCCATGTGCCCGTTGTGCAGCGACGACGAGGACATCGAGGTGGTACAGAACCTGGAGGGCGGGCGTCGGCGCGTCCGGCACCGGTGCGGCTTCGCATGGGAGCACGGGGAACCGACCGACCCGAAGAAGCAGCCCTCCCGCTCCATCAGTGACCTCAAGGCCCGATTCCCGAAGTCCGAGGACGTCGAGCCCGGCGTACTGGAACGCGCGAACCGGCTCAAGGCGCAGTTCCTCGCCACCAGACCGGGCCTCGACCCCGAGGTGGCGGTCTACTGGGAGAAATACCAGCAGATCTTCTCGCGCGAGGGACTGCGCACCGGCGACCCCAAAGCACTCAAGGACTTCGCCAACTCCGACGTCGGAGCCCACCCCGGCAACCAGTCCATGTTCAACGCCGCCTGGAACTCCATGGGTGACGCCGAGGCCGCGGAGTCGACCCGCCGGACGATCGAGTACCTTCTCTACGGCCCCGCCGATGTACCGCCCGAGGACCGGCTGCAGCAACTCCTCGACGGCACCCGATCGTTCGCCATGACGGGCTTCAAGGAAGCCCTCCTCACGAAGGTGCTCTGTGTCATGGAGCCGGAAAGGTTCCTGTCGGTCCTCAAGTACACGACGGATGCGGGCGGCAAGCGCGAGATCGCGCGGATGGTCTACGGGCTGGACCTGCCGGCGCCGGAGTCGGTGAACTGGACGCTCGGCCGGCTCGTCTTCTGGAGCAACGGCCTCCTGCGCGAACTCGTCGGCGAGGGATTCGCCAACCAGCAGCACTCCGCCGCGTTCCTGTGGTGGGCCAAGGACCAGCCCGGGGCGCCCGGGTGAGCGAGCGGGGCTGGCAGTGGCCAGCGCGGGGCGGGCGCCGGCCTCGCCTGCCGGCCCGACCACGTCTCACGACTGCCCCTAATAATGGAGGCTACGACTGCACAGGTCTGACCAGGTGGAAAACCTCCCGGTTCGCATAGTGCTTGAGGCTTCGGACGACATCTCAGGAGTCAGACCCCCGCCGCAGAACAGCACCTGGGGAAGCATGGCGCGGTTGGGATACGCGCTGCTGCTCAAGCCCTACACACGTCCACGGCGGGTTCCCCGGGCCGGAGGAGTTCCCGGACAAGGTGGTCGCCTTCGTCGCGCGGCAGACGAAAGTGGCCACCCCGAATCACGGGAGGCAGCTCGCCGCGCCGGTGCGGAGGGGTTCGCGGACCGCGGCAGCGGCGCCGAGTACGCCGGTCGGCTTCCCCTTCCCCGGCGAGAGCCCCCGTCGGCGCCACCGACCGCGGAGGCCCCGGGCTCGTCCGCGCCACCCCCCGACCACCACGCCCATAACCACGGCGCCATGGTTCTTTTTCCGCTTCACGGGCAGCGCCGCTGCGAGGGGCTCGCGGCCGTCAGGGGCGTCCTCGAACCGCCGCGCGTAAGGCGCGGTGATTTCCCGGTGAGCACCCGCAGCGCCCTCACCGGCCTCGGCTACTTCGTCGGGAAGGCGCAGTCGTAGCGGAACGGCCCCCATCGGGGCCGGCTTCCTCATCAACGCCTTCCCGCTGTCCGCGGAGGGCACGATGAACCGCGGCTTCACCCAGACGGACGCCTTCGCCGACTACCCTGCCTTCCCGGCCGGCCACTGACCTCAGCCGCCCACGGCGGCCATCTCCTGACTGTGCCGCTCACCTGCAGCTTCTCGCCTATTTGCGGTGGGTGACATGTTCGGACTAGCGGTAGTCGTCCGGGTACGACTGCATCCAAGTGTTGATCTTGTCGCGGGTCGTGACCAGCAGTTTCTGGTGCTTGTGGAGGTTGTCGAACTTGAAGTCGCCGCCCAGCGCGTTCTGCATCTGCTCGATCCAGGCGAGCGGCTGCCTGAAGTGGGCTGTGCCCTTCGGGCTGACCTTCATCGAGTTGCCGAGGTCGTCGAGGTTGGTCAGGAGACGGTTGAGGAAGTACTGGCAGTTTCCGGGGGTCCCGCAGCTGTCGTTGTACGTTGCTTGCAGTACTGCGAAGGCGTCTCGTACCTGCGGCACGGCCGCGCCTGGAGCGGCTGGGGTGGTCGGGTAGCCAGTCGATGTGGCGGTGCTCGGCGTTGGCGAACTTCCGACCTCTTTTACCGCAGTGATCCCGGGCGTCGGAGTCGCCGCGACGGAGGAAGCCACGGGCCCGGCCCCGGCCGCAGTGCTGTGTCCACCAGAGCAGCCGGTCGCGAGAGCGGCTGCGAGTAGCACGACGGCCACTCCAGGTATGAGCTGCGTTGCACGCATGGGTTGTCCTCGAGTTCCGGGATGATGAACAGGGCGATACGCGTGCATACCCTGCGCTGGTGTCCGCTGTCCATCTGACGCAGGTGAACGGGATCCGCGAGGGCATGCGGATCCGGTAGGAAGCCAGGCGAGTCATGTAGGACGCCGTCACCGTTCCTGTAGTCGATCCGTCCCCCATCTCCTGTCCCCGTCGCTACTGGAAATCTGCAGGTCACGTACACGATTCGTCGATCGGCGATGCTGAGAAGCCCGACGCTCCGTCAGGTATGGCGTAGCGCGCGGCCATCGCCACGATGCACCGTTGGTGCGATTTCGGATGGAGGTCGCCCGAGATCGGCGGTGTAGGTCCACACATCGCTGCCTTCGAGTGGCGGAGTTCGGGCGCGACGACAGGTCGGCCTGATCGACTGCCTCTATGCGACAGAGGGCGCGCGGAGGCTGATACTGCGGAGCGGGCGTTGCGGCCGGAACTGGCCTGTCTCCCGGTCGAGGCCGTCGTACCCCGGATCTACGACGACATGGTCGAGGTGCGCTGTGCGATGCGGAACAGGGCGGGCTCGCGTCGGGGTGGTGCCCGACGGCCCTCGACCGTGTCTGGGCCGGCCACAGGCCATCGAGCCCTCGCCCTGTCTCCTCTCGCGCCAGGTCAGGACGCCAGCAGGTGCGGTGCGTGCGTGCGGACCTCGTCCAGTAGTTGTTGCTTCGACGGGTTGACCATGGCATGCCCGGCGACGGTGACGGTGGGCACCGTCTCGTTCCCGTCCGCGACGAAACGGACGAACGCCGCTGCGTCCTTGTCCCGCCAGATGTTCCGCTTGTAGTAGCGCAGGCGGGTGAAGAGCAGGCTCAGCCGCAGCTTCATGCAGAACACGCACCCAGGCCGCCAGTACATCACGACACCCTCGCGTTCCTCGGACATGCCATTCCCCCGTACGGTGTCGCTGTCCCTGACTGCTGGAACGCCCAGCCTACGGGAGGCCGGGGCCCGTGCCACGGGGCGTGGCCAGGATCTCGCGGCCGCGGTCCGGGGTGATCATCTGGGCCAGGACCGGGTCGGCGAACAGGGATATCGGGGCGATATGGTCCTCACACACCGGCTCCCACAGGCGCAGCGCGGCTTGGAGTTCGGGCCACGCCTCGTCACACAGGGCCGCGCGGGCCGCGCGGACCTTGGCGGGGTCGGACAGTGGGTCGGCTTCCGGCCGCGGGCCGCCGCCCGCGTACAGGCTGACGACGATCGGACCCGTACAGTTCGGCGGTTCGTCGGGAGCCTGGAAGGCTGGGTGTCCGGTGAGGCGGTCGGTGACGGCGTGCACGGCCGCGTCGAACTCGGGCCCGCCAAAGGTGAGCCGGAAGCCCGGCTCGGCCGTACGGGCCTCGTAGTCGGCGACGAGCGCCCGCACAGGCGCGGGCGCGTACTCCCTGAGCCGCGGCAGGGGCCGCAGGTCGTGAGGGTGCGCGAGCTGATCCTGCCGGACCAGCAGCGGCAGGAGTTGCGCGGCGAACAGCGGACTGAGCAGGAGGTCGTCGTGCCCCAGGCGGTACCACATCAGGCTCGCGATGTGGCCGCGCCAATCGCCGAGCATCGCCTTCATCTGCATGCTCAGCACGTCGGCCCGCTCCCGCCCGTACTCGTGCGCCTGGGCGAACACCGCCAGCGGTCTGTCGACGGCCCCGGCCAGCGCCCCGCAGCGGGCTCGCTCGACCTCCGCGTCCCAGTGGTCCCGGGTGGCGCCCGGCGGCTTGCGCAGGGCGTGGAAGGACACCCACTGCCGGCGCATGAGGTCGTAAAAGGAGCCGTACCGCTCCGGTCCCTCGCCGGACCAGGAAGCGAGCCAGTACGCCGCCCACTCACCGTCCTCGTCCACGTCGTCCGGGTCGAGCAGCATGACCGCCGCGTCACCCTCGAGGGACAGGCGCAGGGAGCGCGCGAGGATCTTCGCCTCCTGAACGCCGAACGCATCCTCACCGTCCTCGTCCTCGTCCTCCGCGAGGTCTTCCCAGACCTCGATCCAGGTGCGGTCGTCGGTATCGCGCAGCCATTCCAGCTCCGCGGTGCCCGCCAGCCGGTAGATGAAGTTGCCCGCGTCCCTCCACCCGTTGGTGACCTGCAGGAACTGCCGCAGCGAAGGCGGCAGTCGGCGTCCCAGCCGGGCCTCGGCCGCGGCGACCTCGGTCTCGCTCGCCGGCGCGAACCCGAGCCAGGTGTCACGCACGACCTCCGGCGCGAGCGGCGCGTCCTTCTCCGTGTCGTGCCCCGCGATCCACTCCGCGCTCCACTGCTCCAGAAACGGTCGCCACGCCGTGCACTCACCCATCGTCCCCTCCGCCTCTCGCTCTCCGTTGTCTGACTTCACCTCACCACAGGGGTATGACAATGGGTTGCGGCCCCGGCTCGGCTCCGCTCGGCCTTCTCCTTGGCTCGGCTACCACGATGGGGCGGTCGGCGCCGTCGTCGCCCACCCTCGCCTTCTTCGGGCGGGCCGGGGGCTCCGAATTCGGCACCCGGTCGCTTTGCCCGGGTCGGCACCGCGGGAGTGTCGTGGCCGCGACTCACGACCCCAGCCCCGCCCCAGCCAGAACGGCATCCCCGCGGGGCGGCCGTTCCAGATGCTGAGCGCCGCGGCACCCCGCAGCAGCTCCAGGACCTCGCCGATCTCGTGGATCCTGTGACGGCCCATCCGCCGCGGGAAGAGATCAAGACTTGTGACCGCGCCCCGGCCACGGGCTTCGAGAGAGCCAGAGGTCCCGGTTGCCCGCGATCAGCACACGCCCGTCCGTGAGGGTGGCCGCCGCGCTCGGGGGATCCTCGCTGCAGCCGAGACCGCCGCGTTGCCAGCCCGTGGTCGTCCCGTCGCCAACCCAAACGGAACTGCACCACACCGTGCGGGAGTTCGGCTCGGACTTCGGCCGGGGGGCCGAGCCGACCAGGACCGGGTGGCCCGCGGAGTCGACGGTCGCGGCAGCGATGTTGCCGGTGCCCATCGCCGAACTGTCCATCCGCATCCAGTGGGTGCCGTCCTGGCTGGTGAGAACCAGCGGGAGGGAATCGTAGAAGGCGCCGGCCTTCGCGTAGCCGCCCACGGCGAACCAGTGGCCCGACGCGTACAGGACGCGGTGCACCTGTGTGCCCGGTGGCATCCCGGTGATGTCGCCGGACGTCCAGTGCAAGCCGCCGTCCGCGCTGTGCCAGAACGGGATCGTGCCCGTGGGGTGGAAGTTGTAGGCGTTGGTCGCCGCCGCGTCGAAGGCGACGACCTGTGTGCCGTTGACGCCGAAGTCGCCCACGGGCGTGGACGGTTGCCGACCGTCGATCGCCGGCAGCGGCACGCGACGCACGGTCTTGCCCGCGTCGTCGGACGCGAACACGTACGGAGACTCCACCTGGTCAACGGTCTGGCCGCCGCCGATCAGCAGGCGCGTGCCGACCTTCATCGCGGTGTTCACCGAGGCGTCGTCCGCGGTCTCCTGCTCGGGGTGGGTGTTGAACGTCAGCGGCAGCGCCGCGAGCCGGGACTGCTCGCCGTTCGGCGCTCGGCGAGTCAGCGTGGCGCCGACCCCGATCAGTGAACCGTCGTCCCACGGCACCACCACGTCGCCCGGCAGGCCGCCGCCGAGCCAGCCGCTGCGCATGGAGTACGGCACGTCGGCTTCGTCGTCTGCGCCGGGCTTCGGGGTGATCGAGAGCTTCGTACAGCCCTGCGAACCGGTCCAGTTGACGTTGACATAGCGGTACCCGTTGGCGAACGTCCCCTCTCCCAAGGCGCAGTCGCCCAGCGGCACCAGCTGGCGCAGACCCTCGCCAGGCGCCACGTACCCCTTGTTGTGCGGGCCGGTCACCGACGGGTAGCCCACCGCGCCCGCGTACTTCTTGAACCCGAGCTTTGTCGCGCTCGTCTCTCCCGAACCGGTGTTGTCCGCTCTGATCTTGCCGCAGCCGCCCAGCACCAGGGCCATGCCGGCTATCAGGCTCACGACGGCGGCGAGCCTCCCCCCACGTGTTCTCATCCCTCCACGCTACTGAGCTCCACCGCATGATGCCGGGAGTTGCCAGGGCGGGCGCAACATGCGAGCCCCGACTATGTTCTTCAACGTCTTCGCCACCTTCGCTGAGTTCGAGATCGACCTGCTCTGCCACCGGCCCCGTGAAGGCATGACGGAAGGTGTCGCGCTGGCGCCGTCCCCGAAGGCTCACCCCTGCAGGGCAGCCTGACGCCGGATACCGCCGTCGAGGATCCGACCGAGTCCGGCCGCGAGGGAAACCCCGCTGGACGCGCTCGCCGACGCGTGGGGGCGTCCGCCGCACGGCCTGGGAATAAGCGTCTGGTTCGTGCTGCCGACCCACCCGGACTCCGTCGCCGCGGTCGCGGCCAGGCCCCCTGACAGCTCCGCTGACGTCCGTATCGCGGCCGCACCCCGCCGGTCCCCCTGAGGCCGCACGCCCCGAACGAGCATCAGAATGGCGCTTCTGCGGTACCACCGGATGGCGTCGCACTCGGCAGCACACCTACGGGAAGCGGCAGGTTGGTCACCACGAACTGGTTCAAGATGTCGTCGCGATCCATGAACATGATCTGGCTCCGCTTCGCAGCGTCCAACGCGTTGCCCAGCCAGTTGCGTGCAGCCTTGGTGATCTCCCCGCCGGCCACGATGAACGCATGGTCGACGAGGACGCGCCGGTTGGTCTCGGGGTCGAAGATCTCGTGCGCCAGCATCATCAGAGCCTGATTATGGATCTCAGCGATGTTGGCATTGCCCGCCCTGGACTTTCCGGTGGCGTCCAGTTTCCCGCGCTTCACGTGGATGCCGAAGTACAGGAAGTGCTGGGTCGGCAGGGTGTACCTCATCCAGATGTCCTTGCCGTACTCCAGCGCCTTGTCCCGGTGCCCGGCTGCAGTGATCCGGTGAAAGCCCAGCTGACGGAAGAGCGGCAGCAGCACTTCCTCAATGAGTGCATCCTCACTGCACGTGTCCAGGAACGCGGCAAGTGCTGTGCGCCGCTGCATCTCGGCGGCACTCAGAGGGCGATGCGGGTTCTTGGCCAACATCGAGACCGTGTTCGTTCCGATGTGCCGCAGGTAGCAGTGCTTGTCCTCCCCATAGAAGGCTTCGAACCCTTCGCGGGCGAGCGCATTGTTCAGCAAGCGCAGGGCATTGGGTCGGTCGAGACCCTCATTGAGGGCATCCGCCGGATTCATCAGGTGGTCGATCACCCTGCAGAAGGACTCCGGTGGGTGTGAAGGCCCCTCATGCGGCTCCGCCAACAATTGTTCCAGCACCTCCGCGACCCAGCGGTGCCGCGTCGAACCATCGTGCTCCCAGTCCATGTCGAGTTCCGTGAAGAACTCGGTGATGTAGCTGCTCGACCGATACGGAAAATATGCTGGCTCGGCATCAGCTTGATGATCTGCCGTACCGAGGTTTCCGCAAACGAGGTCACCAAGCATTTCCAGCGTTCGCTTTCTGAACTTCACGACGCCCTCCCCAGAGCCGCTCCCCCAGCCACCGCGTGCGGACCATTGTGCCCTGTCACCGCAGAACCGTCCGGCACGTACGACCGAGTCCGGTTTCGTCACGGCTGCAGCATCAACGGTGGCCACGACGTCACGCATCCACTGACAGCCGGCATACCGCTGAGCCCGCCTGAGCAGGGCACACCGCATCGACCCACCACACGACACGACCCACCCGGATTCCCGCGGGGCCGCGTCGCCTCACGAAGCTCCACCTTGCTGGCTGCGATCGCAAATCCAGTGTCACCGAGCGCATCGCAGGAACACGAACTGCATGAGGAGCCGGGCGCGTCATGCGCGCAAGCACAGTCGAGCTCGACGAGACGAAGCCCCACCGGAGTGCTCCGGTGGGGCTTCGTCTCGTGGTTCCGGCAGAGGCCCCGCCAACATGCTCCCCGGCGCGGCCTTGCTCTATCACCGCCCTGTCACAGGCGCTGTCACACGTCTGTCACCAACTACGCGGACTCCCCAGGACTTGCTGCCCTGACCTGCTCTTACGCGCCCGCCCTGGACTGACGTGGACGCCCAAAGACGGTCTCTACAACCTGTGCCATGTTGTGCCGAGGGACGGTCCCAGGACCAGGACAGGGGCGTCTTCTGGCCCGTCAAAGCTGTATTCCAGGGGTTTGGTCGTCGTCGCGCTCACCCGTTCACGCTCGCACATCTCACGACTGGAGCTGACGGCGGGGCACCCCTTCAAGGCTGCGCCGCCCGAACCCAGTTCACGGTTGCTGCGCCTGCTGGGCGAGGACGAGGGCACGACACACCAGCGCGGCGAGGAGGAAGACGGTCGTGAGCGTGATGACCAGGGTCGCGGTCCGCGCTTCGGTCCCGGCGGCCACCAGTGGGTCTGGCCGTACTCGGCTACCTCTGGTCCAGGTCCCTGTTCGACCGCGACCCGAAGTAGGGGCCGGCAACTCGTCCCACTGCAGGGCGGCCTACTCCGACACCTCGTCGGCGCACGCCGCCCCGTCGGCGTCCTCCGCCGCCTGCCGGGTCCGCACCGCCGGCATCGTCGGCTGGAACTCGCGCTGCACCCGCAGCCGTGTTCGCTCTGCGCATCGACCACTACGCAGTGGTGATACTCCTTACCGCTACTGGGCTTACCTCGGCGATACTCCCTCAGGAGGTGGCTGCCGCC
>CBFHCJ010000165.1:0-10984 GCA_965654005.1 uncultured Streptomyces sp.
CCTGCTTCTCGCTGGCCTCGCTGCGGAACTTGCGGCCGATCTTGTCGTTGTCGTTCGCCTTGCGCCGCGCGTTCTTGACGCCCTTGTCCATCCAGGAGCGCTGCATCTGGGCCCGCTCCTGAAGGGCGGCCCTCTTGTCGGCGTACTCCTCGTAGTCCTCGCGGGCATGCCGGCGGTCCGTCTCCCGCTCCTCCAGATAGACCTCGTATCCGCCGCCGTAGAGGTTGATCTGTCGTTGCGCGAGGTCGAGTTCGAGGACCTTGGTGACCGTACGGGTGAGGAACTCGCGGTCGTGGCTGACGACCACCGTGCCGGCCCGCAGACCGCCGACGAAGCGTTCCAGGCGCTCGAGGCCGTCCAGGTCGAGGTCGTTGGTGGGCTCGTCGAGCAGGAAGACGTCGTAGCGGGAGAGCAGCAGGGAGGCGAGGCCGGCGCGGGCGGCCTGGCCGCCGGACAGGGACGTCATCGGCTGGTCCAGGCCGATGCCCAGGCCGAGGGAGTCGGCGACCTCCTCGGAGCGCTCGTCGAGGTCCGCGCCGCCGAGGCCGAGCCAGCGCTCCAGGCTCACGGCGTACGCGTCGTCCGCACCGGGCGCCCCGTCGACGAGCCCCTGGGTGGCCTCGTCCATCAGGCGCTGGGCCTCGGCCACGCCCGTGCGACGCGCCAGGAACTCCCGTACCGTCTCCTTCTGCCGCCGCTCCGGCTCCTGCGGCAGATGGCCGACCGTCGCGGTCGGCGGGGACAGGCGCAGCTCGCCCTGCTCCGGGGCGATCAGTCCGGCGAGCATCCGCAGCAGGGTGGACTTGCCGGCGCCGTTGGCACCGACGAGCCCGATCACGTCTCCGGGCGCGACGACGAGGTCGAGCCCGGCGAAGAGCGAGCGGTCGCCGTGCCCGGCGGCGAGGTTCTTGGCGACGAGGGTGGCAGTCATCAGACGCCGATCCTAGGGCCTGTCCAACGAGCGCGGCACGGCCCCCACGCCCTCGGGTCCAGGGCGATGCGATGGCGGCACGGTTCCAGGGAGCGGGGAGACGGCGTCCAGGTCGCAGAGCCGGACAGCAGTGTGCGCGGTCTCCTGCTGGAGGCTGAGGCGCCGCTCGCCGACGGCCGTCACATCATCTACGGCTGTCCCGAGTGCGATGATCGGCCCGCGCGTCGGCGTCCTCGCCCGGCCCGCCGCCGCGCTGCGCACCATCGGCATCGGCGCGGGCATCGCGCACGACGCGACGGACGGCGCACGGCGCACGGCGCACGGCGCACGGCGCACCTACGGCGCGGTGGCCTCGGACATGCTGTGAGTATCCCCACACTGCGAATGATGTGCGCACGGCAGGACACATTCCGCTAGCGTCCGGGCGTGGACAGAGATCAGAGCGGTGATGTGATCGTGGTGGGCGGCGGCGTCATCGGCCTGACGACGGCGATCGTCCTGGCGGAGAGCGGCCGACGCGTACGGGTGTGGACGCGGGATCCGGCCGAACGGACCACCTCGGCGGTCGCCGGCGCGATGTGGTGGCCTTACCATATAGAACCCGAGTCCCTGGTGGGCGACTGGGCGTTGGAGTCGCTCGTCGTGTACGAGGAACTGGCCGCGTGGCCCGAGGAAACGGGCGTACGCATGGTCGAAGGAGTACACGGCGAGACAGGGCTTGACGGTCTTGGGTCCTGGGCCGCGGGCGTGAAGGGCCTGCGGACCGCGACGGACGCGGAGTACGCCGGGACCGGTCTGTGGGCACGGCTTCCCCTCATCGACATGTCGACCCATCTGCCTTGGCTGCGGAGTCGGCTGATCCGCGCCGGCGGGCACATCGAGCGGCGGACCGTCGCCGATCTGGCGGAGTCGGCGGCGGAGGCGCCCGTCGTGGTCAACTGCACCGGCCTGGGCGCCCGTGAGCTGGTCCCGGATCCGCTGGTGCGCCCGGTGCGGGGGCAGCTCGTGGTGGTGGAGAACCCCGGCATCAGTACCTGGCTGACGTCGGTGGACCACTCGGCCGACGCGAGCACATACTTCTTTCCGCAGCCCGGCGGGCTGATCCTGGGCGGCACCGCCGAGGACGACGCTTGGTCACTGACGCCCGATCCACGGACGGCCGAGGAGATCGTGGCCCGGTGTGCCGCGGTGCGGCCTGAGATCGCCGGTGCTCGGGTCCTCGACCACCGGGTGGGGCTCAGGCCGGCCCGGGACACCGTACGGCTGGAGCGCGAGTCCCTGCCCGGCGGCGGCACGGTGGTGCACAACTACGGGCACGGCGGCGCGGGTGTCACCGTGGCCTGGGGATGCGCGCGCGAGGCGGCCGGGCTGGCGAGCCCGGCCGCCTGACGTGCCATCAATGGCGGGTGTGTTCTACAGGGTGTCTCCCGGAACGCGGCGGACCGTGTGAGGGGTGCGCACACCGTCGAGCCGGGTGGCTCCCGACACGGCTGCCGGGGAACCGGAGGTGGAGAGGGCGAACGCGGCGGTTCCTCCGACGAGCGGCACCCGGGCCGCCGTACGGGACAGGTCGACCGTCAGCGTCGGCGTGCTCGACTGGGGGTACCCCCCGCTCGAAGAGCTTGGGGGAGGGTCGATGAGGTCCTTGTCGGTGCCCGCGACGATCAGCGCGAGACGGTGGCCTTTCGGCACGACGTGGTCGGTGGCGGCGAGGTCGAGGGTGATCGTGTACGCCGTGCCCGGGGTGAGCGGGACGCCCTTCCGGTCCGAGGCGTAGTTGCCCAGGTCGGCCCAGCCGCGACTGAAGACCGTGTACTCGACGTCGGTCTTCTTCGCCTGGGTGGCCTTGAAGCAGGCGCTGTCACCGGTCGTGCTCGCGCCCCAGCAGGTGCGGTCGGTGAGCGTGGTGATGCCCTCGCCGGAGTCGGCGTAGTCGCGGATGGTGGCGGGGCCGAGATCGACCAGCACGGCGGAGAGGTGGGCCGTGGAGGTGGTCGGCGTGACGGTGACGGTCACCTTGGAGGAGCCGGACACCCGCAGGTCCTGCGACAGGGGCGCGGTGCTGAACCCGGCCTTGCTCGCCGTGGACTCGTCGATGTGCGCGGCCCAGTCGGTCTCGCTCAGCCGCGGGTCGTCGGTGAAGGTCTCGGTGCCCGTGCCGGTACGCGGTCCAAGGGTGCCGACGCCCGCCTGGGCGCCCTGCCCCGGGCGCAGGGTCGTCGTCGCGGTGCCCCGGGGTGGCCAGACCGTGGAAGTGACCCACTGGTCGGGGTGGCGCTCGATGTCGGCCATGGGCTCGCGGTCGATGCCGTTGTCGTAGCCGCGGAGTTCGTGGTCGAACCAGCGGTGCAGGGTGTCCACCCACCGCCCGCGCCGGAAGTCGAAGGGGTCGACGTGGCCGGTCCCCGAGAGCCAGATCTTGCGCTCGACGCCGTTCCTCGCGAGCGCGTCCCACCACTGGCCGAAGTTCTTGGTGCGCACGTTGAGGTCTTGCAGGCCGTGCACGAGGAAGACGCTGGCCCGGACCTTGTCCGCGTCCTTCACATAGTCGCGCTCGGCCCACAGCGAGGTCCAGTCACCGGTGCGCGGCGCCTCGTCGACGAGCTTCTTCCGCACGGCGGCGCACCTGGCTCGGGCGTCGGAGCTGTCGACGTAGTCGGACAGCCAGTCAGGCCCGGAGTCGTACAGGGGTGCGCCCTTGGCGAAGTAGTAGTCGTACCAGGAGGAGATGGCGCTGATCGGCACGATGGTCTTCAGGCCCTTGACGCCGGTGGCGGCCACGCCGTTGGCGATGGTGCCGTCCCAGCTCTTGCCGATCATGCCGGTCCTGCCATTGGTCCAGGTGGCCTTGGCCGGGGTGCTGCCGGTGCGGCTGGTGTAGCCCTTGGCGCGGCCGTTCAGCCACTCGATCACTGCCTTGGCGGACTGGATGTCGGAGCGGCCGCCGACGTCCGCGCAGCCGTCGGAGCGATTGGTTCCGGCCAGGTCGACGCCGACGAAGGCGTAGCCGCGCGGCACGAAGTAGTTGTCGTAGTAGAGCGGCATCTGGACCACGTGGCCGCTCGCGTCGTACGTCTTCTTCTGGCTCTCGTTGCCGCGTCCGCAGCACGAGTAGTACGGGCTGGCGTCCATGATCACGGGGATCTTGCGGCCCTGCGCGGCGGGTTCACGCGGGCGGACGATGTCGACGGCGACCCGGTCGGCCTTTCCGTCGCCGTCGCCGTCCAGGCCGGTGGCCACCCAGACGGATTCACGGATGGCGTTCTCATACGAGTAGGCGGGCCGGCTCTCCCGTGGCGCGCTGTGGGCCGCCGCCGGGGTGAGGAAGGCGGGCAGGAGGACGGCTGTGGCCGCCGTCGCGAGCGTTCTCCCGGTCCTGAGGGGGGTGCGTTTCGGCATGCGCCGGACGCTACCTGGGTCAACTCCGGCTCAGCAGGGGATATCTGACGGACACGCGGGAAAGCCACGGTCGCGCTCGGCAGGTTCGACATCACGGCCGCCGAGACGGTGTCCGGGAAGCCGCTCGCCGTAATCTTCGACACCTGGCTGTTCCAGCCGTCGAAGCCTGCCGCGCCCTCGAGGACGGCTTCCATCTCCAGGACCTCGGCCGCTTCGATCGAGCCGAAGTCCTGGAAGAAGATCGCGGCGACGGACGCTGCGCGCTCCGGCTGATCAGCCGATTTCCGCCGGAGCCCGGACGTGGCTCGCCCACGGTCCGGGTCACCAGGTCCGAGGCCAACTCCGCAGTGTACAAGTGTAGTTCGACCTCGGCCGCAGCGCGGTCGGTCGTGATGCGGGCCTCGGCCTCGGCGATCAGAAGGACCCGGGCGACGGCCGGGAAAGGACCAGATCGCCGAGGGTGCGGACGACACGAGGTCTCACAGCGTTGGTGAGACAGCGATACTGCTGCACATGACGACCGAGACCGAGGAGCCGAGGCTCACCGTCGACGAGCTGGCGGCGCGTGCGGGCGTCACGGTCCGCACCGTGCGCTTCTACAGCGCCAAGGGGCTGCTTCCGCCGCCCGTCATCGGCCCGCGTCGCGTGGGCCACTACGGTCCTGAGCACCTGGCCCGGCTGGCCCTCATCGAGGAGCTGCAGCACCAAGGCATGACGCTGGCGGCGATCGAGCGCTATCTGCAGCAGTTGCCGGCCGACCTGAGCGCCCGGGACCTCGCCATCCACCGCGCCGTCGTGGCCTCCTGGGCACCCGACGCGGAGGAGACCATGACGCGCGAGGAGCTGGAACGGCGCGCGGGGCGTCCGCTCGGCGAGGAGGACCTGGAGCGGCTCGCGGCGATGAACGTGGCCGTGCCGCACGACGACGGGTACCGGGTGGACCCGGGCCTGCTCCGGCTCGGCGTCCGGCTCCTCGACGTGCCCCTCGGCCTCGAGACGATCCTCGCCGCCCGCGGCGTCCTCATCGAACACTCGCGCGCGGCGGCGCACGAGCTGTCGGAGCTGTTCCGCTACGCCGTGGCGGAGAGGGACTCCACTGCCGTGAAGTCCCTCTCCGCGCACATGCACCCGCTCGTGGTCCAGGCCCTGCTCACCACCTTCCAGCGCTCCCTCAAGGAGGAACTGCGGGAGTGGCTCACGGGCGCGGGACCCGCGGGGGTCTCCTGAACTCTGCGGGTCCCTGACGCCTGGCCGGCACGCGTCAGCGCGCGTCCGTGAACCGCTCCCCCTTCGCCGCCTTCTCCACCAGCAGCGCGGGCGGCGCGAACCGCTCGCCGTACCGCTCGGCGAGTTCGCGGGCGCGGGCCACGAAGCCGGGCAGGCCAACACCTGCCCCGGCGCCGCCGTCGTACCCGTTGATGTACTGCAGCACGCCACCGGTCCATCCGGGGAATCCGATCCCGAAGATCGAGCCGATGTTCGCGTCCGCGACGGACGTCAGCACGCCCTCCTCCAAAAGCCGGACCGTGTCCAGCGCCTCCGAGAACAGCATCCGCTCCTGCATGTCCTCGAACGGGATCTGATACCCGGGCTTGGTGAAGTGCTCCCGCAGGCCCGGCCACAGCCGCCCGCGCTTGCCGTCCTCGCCGTAGTCGTAGAAGCCGGCGCCGCCGCTGCGCCCGGTGCGGCCGAACTCGTCGACCATGCGGTCGATGACCGCCTCGGCGGGGTGTGGTGTCCAGTCGCCGCCCGCCTCCTCGACGGACCGCTGTGTCTCCTGCCGGATCTTGCGCGGCAAGGTGAGGGTCAGCTCGTCCATGAGGGAGAGCACCTTGGCCGGGTAGCCCGCCTGCGCGGCGGCCTGCTCGACGGACGCGGGCTCGATGCCCTCGCCGACCATCGCGACGCCCTCGTTGATGAAGTGGCCGATGACCCGGGAGGTGAAGAAGCCGCGCGAGTCGTTGACCACGATCGGCGTCTTGTTGATCTGCCGGACCAGGTCGAAGGCGCGCGCCAGCGCCTCGTCACCCGTCCGCTTGCCCTTGATGATCTCGACGAGCGGCATCTTGTCGACGGGCGAGAAGAAGTGCAGCCCGATGAAGTCGGCCTGCCGTTCCACGCCCTCGGCGAGCGCGGTGATCGGCAGGGTCGAGGTGTTGGAGCACAGCAGCGCGTCGGGCTCGACGATGTGCTCGATCTCCTGGAACACCTTGTGCTTGAGCGCCGGGTCCTCGAAGACGGCCTCGATGACGGCGTCGCAACCCGCGAGGTCGGTGGCCTCTGCGCTGGGAGTGATGCGGGCGAGCAGCGCGTCCGCCTTCTCACGGCTGGTACGGCCCTTGCCGACCGCCTTGGCACACAGCTTCTCGGAGTAGCCCTTGCCCTTGACGGCGGCTTCGAGGGAGACGTCCTTGAGGACGACCTCGATGCCCGCGCGGGCACAGGAGTAGGCGATGCCCGCGCCCATCATCCCGGCGCCGAGGACGGCGATCTTGCGGACCTGGCGGGGCTCGATGCCCGCGGGACGGTTGGCGCCGGAGTTGACCGCCTGGAGGTCGAAGAAGAACGCCTGGATCATGTTCTTCGCGGTCTGCCCGGTGACCAGCTCGGTGAAGTAGCGCGCCTCGATGGTCAGGGCGGTCTCGAAGTCGACCTGGGAGCCCTCGACGGCCGCCGCGAGGATGTTGCGCGGGGCCGGGTAGGGCGCGCCGTTCAGCTGCTTCCTCAGGTTGGCCGGGAAGGCGGGCAGGTTGGCCGCGAACTTGGGGTTGGACGGCGTACCGCCCGGGATCTTGTAGCCCGGCTTGTCCCAGGGCTGGTGGGACTCGGGGTTGGCGTCGATGAAGGCGCGGGCCTTTTCCAGCATCTCCTCGCGGGTGGCGGCCAGGTCATGGACGAGACCGTTCTCCAGAGCGCGCCGGGGCGCGTACTGGGTGCCCTGGAGCAGCACCTTCAACAGGGCGTCGGTGATACCCATCAGGCGTACGGTGCGCGTGACGCCGCCGCCCGCGGGGAGCAGGCCGAGAGTGACCTCCGGGAGGCCCATCTTGGAACCGGGGGCGTCCAGGGCGATGCGGTGGTGGGAGGCGAGCGCGATCTCGTAGCCGCCGCCCAGGGCCGCGCCGTTGATGGCGGCGACGACGGGCTTGCCGAGGGTCTCGATGCGGCGCAGGGAGTTCTTGATCGCCACCCCGGTGTCGAAGGCCTGCTGGGCGTCCTCGGGACCGGCTTTCATCATGTCCTTGAGGTCGCCCCCCGCGAAGAAGGTCTTCTTGGCGGAGGTGTAGATGATGCCGCGGATGGAGTCCTTCTCGGCCTCGGCGCGGTCGGCGATCGCCGCGATCGACACCTTGAACGCCTGGTTCATGGTGTTCGCGGACTGGTTGGGGTCGTCGAGGACGAGGGTGACGATGCCGGTTTCGTCCTGCTCCCAGCGGATGGTGGTGGATTCAGTGCTCATGAGGGGTGCTCCGTACGATCCGTTCGATCCGTTGGGAAGGTCAGACGCGCTCGACGACGGTGGCGATGCCCATTCCGCCGCCCACGCACAGCGTGGCAAGGCCGTACCGCTTGTCCTGCCGCTCCAGCTCGTCCACCAGCGTGCCGAGGATCATCGCGCCGGTCGCGCCCAGCGGGTGTCCCAACGCGATGGCACCGCCGTTGACGTTGACCTTGTCCAGCGAGATCCCCATGTCCTTCACGAAGCGCAGCACGACGGCGGCGAACGCCTCGTTGATCTCGACCAGATCGATGTCGTCGATGGTCAACCCGGCCTTGGCGAGCGCCTTGCGGGTGGCGGGCGCGGGTCCGGTCAGCATGATCGTCGGCTCGGAGCCGGACACCGCCGCCGAGACGATCCGGGCCCGCGGCCGAAGCCCGTATCGCTCACCGACCTCCTTGGAGCCGATGGCGACGAGGGCCGCGCCGTCCACGATGCCGGAGGAGTTGCCCGCGTGGTGGACGTGGTCGATCTGCTCGACCCAGTGGTACTTCTGCAGCGCCACCGCGTCGAAGCCGCCCAGCTCGCCGATGTCCGCGAAGGACGGCTTGAGCTTCGCGAGCGAGTCCGCGGTCGTACCGGGCCGCATGTGCTCGTCTTGGTCGAGGACGACAAGGCCGCTGCGGTCCCTCACGGGGACCACGGACTTCTCGAAGCGGCCGTCCTTCCAGGCGGCCGCGGCCCGCTCCTGGGACAGCGCCGCGTATTCGTCGACGTCCTTCCGGGAGAAGCCCTCGATGGTGGCGATGAGGTCGGCGCCGATGCCCTGCGGCACGAAGTTGGTGGCCATGTTGGTCATCGGGTCCGCGAACCAGGCGCCGCCGTCCGAGGCCATCGGCACCCGCGACATCGACTCGACGCCGCCCGCGAGCACCAAGTCCTCCCAGCCGGAGCGGATCTTGGCCGCGGCCAGGTTGACGGCCTCCAGACCGGACGCACAGAAGCGGTTCTCCTGGACGCCGGCCACCGTGTCGGGCAGTCCGGCGGCGATCGCGGCGATCCGGGCGATGTCGGAGCCCTGGTCGCCGACCGGGCCCACGACGCCGAGCACGATGTCGTCGATGGCTGCCGGGTCGAGGTCCGGGAACCGCCGCTGGACCTCATGGATGAGTCCGGTCACCAGGTCGATGGGCTTGGTGCCGTGCAGGGCGCCATTGGCCTTGCCGCGTCCGCGCGGGGTGCGGATCGCGTCGTACACGAACGCTTCGGTGCTCACTGGTAAGCCTTTCGAGGAGGGTCGGCCGAGCTGTCGGCGTGGTCGGCGGTGCAGCGGTCGAGGAATCTGCGAGGGACGGCGTACTCGGTCGCCATCTCGGCGGTCTCGGCGGTCTCGTCGGTCTCGTCGGTCTCGTCCATCAGTCGCCGTCCTCGAGGAGTCCCGGTACGTCCCAGTCGCGCGCCACGTCCGCGGTGTCGGCGCCTGGCTGGGCGGGCCCGCTGCGTACCGACGTATGGGTGACCGAGAAGCGGGGCGCGGGTGCCGACTGGGTGATGCCGCCGTGATCGGTGAAGGTGCCGCGGGCGGCGAGGTGCGGGTGCGCGGGGGCCTCGCGGAGCGAGAGGACGGGGGCCACGCACGCGTCGGAGCCCTCGAAGACCGCGGTCCACTCGTCGCGCGTACGCGTTTTGAAGCGGGCGGCGACCGTCTCGCGCAGTTCGCCCCAGCGGGCGACGTCCTTGCGGGCCGGGGCCTGGGCGCCGATGCCGAGCAGGTCCACGAACTCCTCGTAGAACTGCTGCTCCAGGGCCCCGACCGCCATGTACTGGCCGTCGGCCGTCTCGTACGTTCCGTAGAACGGGCAGCCGCCGTCGAGGAGGTTGGCGCCGCGGCGGTCCTGCCAGCCGCCGGCGGCGAGCATCCCGTGGATCATCGAGGCCAGGTGCGCGGCGCCGTCGACGATGGCTGCGTCCACAACCTGTCCGGTGCCCGTGGTGCGTGCGTGGTGGAGGGCGGCGAGGACACCGACGGCCAGGTAGAGCGAGCCGCCCGCGTAGTCGCCGACGAGGTTGGTGGGGACAACGGGCGGCGCGTCCGGGTCGCCGATCATGCCGAGGGTGCCGGTGAGCGCGATGTACGCGATGTCGTGTCCGGCGCGCGGGGCGAGGGGCCCTTCCTGGCCCCAGCCGGTCATGCGGCCGTAGACCAGTCTCGGGTTACGGGCGTGGCAGGTCTCGGGGCCGACGCCCAGTCGTTCGGCCACGCCGGGGCGGTAGCCCTCGATGAGGATGTCGGCGCGTTCCACCAGGCCCAGGACGCGGGCCGGGCCGTCCTCGGCCTTCAGGTCGACGATCACCGAGCGCTTGTTGCGGTTGGTGACGTCGTACTCGGGGTTGATGGCCAGCCCCGAGCCGTTCGGCCGGTCCACACGGACGACGTCGGCGCCGAGGTCGGCAAGGAGCATGCCGGCGAACGGGCCGGGCCCGATGCCCGCCAGCTCCACGACGCGCACGCCGGCGAGGGGCCCGTGCCCCGGCGTCCTTGCCACTGCCATGAAGCCCCCAGGTTGTGACACAACTGATGTGACATCAGTGATGTTAAGAACGTGTTGCAGTCCGGGCAATACCTCGACGAGCAAGCGCTTAGTCGAATTCCGGCCGTCAAACCGTCTCATATCACATGCAAGCGGTTCGCGCGGGCATCCGCGGGACCCACCACGCCGACCTCCTGGTTCGATGGCTCATGCCCCCACGCTAGCCTCGGCCACCGACAACGGCGCGGGCGGAGAGGTGTCATGGGCAGGCTGAAGACGGGTCGCGCATACGACATCGTGCTGTTCGGGTCGACGGGTTTCGTGGGCACGCTCACCGCCGAGTACCTCGCCACGCACGCGCCCGAGGGGCTGCGCTGAGCGATCGCCGGCCGCAGCGCGGCGAGGCTGGAACGGCTGCGGGAACGTCTGGCCGGCGATACCGCTCCGGTTGAACGCGGCGAACGCGCCGACCAGGTCTTCCAGGCGCGCGCCGGTGCCGCCCAGGATCAGCGACAGGTTGGGCGAACTGCCCGGCGGGAAGCGCAGCTGGATCCCGGCGTGCGACAGGCGGGCAGCGAAGCGCGCCGCGCCGACCCGCTGCAGCAGATCCACCGACGGCACGTTGAGCGACAGCCGCAATGCGCTGGAGGCACCGATGGGCCCATTGAAGGCCATGTCGAAGTT
>CBFHCJ010000166.1:0-10969 GCA_965654005.1 uncultured Streptomyces sp.
CTCACGGGGGGCCCCGCCTGCCCCCAATGTCAGCGGCCGGCACGGGCAGGCGCGGGCCGCTTCCCGGGGGGGGGTGGGGGCCCTTCGCCGTACGAGAGCCCGCCGATCAGATCCACCCCGCGGCCTGAGCGATGGCGAACGGCGCGGGGACCAGGGTCGTCATACGGAGCCACAGATGCACCGGTCTGCCCTCCTGCCATGGCATGAGGACGTCCACCACGAGCACCATCCCGAGGACGAACCCGCCGCCCAGCACCGCGCCGAGCGCCATCCCGACCGTGTTGTCCGGCGACTCCTTCGCACAGCCGAACCCGCCGGCACACTGCAGCAGTGCGTACCGGGTGAGGAGCCACCGGACGCACACGCCCGGGACGATCGCGGCCAGCCCGATCAGAAGGTTCGCCACAGCGGGCGCCCACCAGGAACCGGCGGTGCCCTTCTTGCGGCCACCGTCCGCACCGGAACCGTGCACAACCCGCCCTCTCCCCGGTCGTTGCGTTCGTACAGGTAGATGACCACGAGAGCACTAGGGTTGCCCCGCGCGCTGCCGAGGACGGCCAACACCGCCCCCACGAGTGACGTCCCGTGACTTCCGAATTGCCTTGGCGGCCTCCGGAACGGCAACGCCCATCTGCACGTGATCACCCTCGCGGTGAGCCGAGCGACGGTCGCACGGAGAAAGCGGGGCGGGCGCGGAGGGATCTCCGCGCCCGCCCCTTCGGCCGCGGTGGACGTCAGGCCAGCAGTTCCACCTCCGCCAGCGTCGACTCCGAGTTCAGGACCAGGCGGTAGTGCCCGAACGCGCCGGGATGCGGGATGGAGAACGCCCTCGTCTGCCGGTCCCAGGTGAAGGAAGCGTCGGAGCGTTCGTCCAGAGTCGTCCAGTGCGCGCCGTCCTCGGAGGCCTGGAGGGTCCAGCCCGAGGGGGCCCTCCTGTGGTCCGCCGGGGACGTCAGGGTGTACTGCACCGCCTTGGTGCGGTCCGTGACCGGCAGGTCCACGCTCGTCACGGTCGCCTCCGTCGCCGACGTGTCGTCGAAGAGCGCACCGTCACCCTTCAGCACGTCCGAGCGCGGCGACGGCACCTTGTCGTCCTGTGTGATGGACACCGGCGCGGCGTTCTTCCCGGTGCCCCACGACGACGGCCGCGGACCCATGTCGAAGTCCAGCGTGCCGCCCCGGGAGAGCAGGGCGTGCGGCAGCGCCGTCGACGTCCACTCCTTGCCGTTGACCTTCAGGCCCTGGACGTAGACGTTCTTCGTGCTGTTCCCGGGGGCCTTGACGACCAGCTTCTCGCCGTTCTCCAGGTGTACCGTCGCCTTGGTGAACAGCGGCGATCCGACGGCGTACTCGCCGCTGCCCATCACCAGCGGATAGAAGCCCAGCGCCGAGAACACGTACCAGGCCGACTGCTCGCCGTTGTCCTCGTCGCCGTGGTAGCCCTGGCCGATCTCGCTGCCGGTGTAGAGGCGGGAGAGGGCCTCGCGGACGTCTCCCTGCGCCTTCCACGGCTCGCCCGCCGCGTCGTACATGTAGATCACATGGTGCGCGACCTGGTTGGAGTGCCCGTACATGCCCATTCGGACGTCCCGCGCCTCCGTCATCTCGTGGATGACGCCGCCGTACGAGCCGACGAACTCCGGCGAGGCGGTCTCCGGCGTCGCGAAGAACTCGTCGAGTTTGTCCGCCAGCTCGGCCCGGCCGCCGTACAGGTTCGCCAGGCCCCGGCTGTCCTGCGGGGCCGTGAAGGCGTAGCCCCAGCCGTTGGTCTCCGTGTAGTCGTAGCCCCACACGCGCGGGTCGTACTGCGACGCGTCCAGCCGCCGGCCGCCCTGTCCGTCGCGGCCCTGGAAGAAACCCACCTTGGTGTCGAAGAGGTCGACGTAGTCCTGGGCGCGGTTGAGGAAGTACGCCGACTCCTCCCGGTAGCGCTTGTTCTTGGTCTTCTCGTACAGCGCCTGCCCCATCTGCGCGATGCCGTAGTCGTTGACGTACCCCTCCATCGCCCATGACAGGCCCTCTTGGGTGTCGGTGGTCGTGTAGCCGAGGAACGGGGAGGTCGTCATGCCCTTGCGGCCGACCCCGGACGACGGCGGATCGACCGTCGCGTTCTTCACCGCCGCGTCGTAGGCGGCCTCGGCGTCGAACTTCACGCCCTTGACATAGGCGTCGGCGAACGCCACGTCGGACGAGGTGCCCGTCATCAGGTCCGCGTAGCCGGGCGAGGACCATCGGGAGGTCCAGCCGCCGTCCTTGTACTGCTGCACGAAACCGTCGACCAGCTCACCCGCCTGGGAAGGAGTCAGAAAGGAGTACGCCGGCCACGTCGTCCGGTAGGTGTCCCAGAAGCCGTTGTTGACGTACACCTTGCCGTGGACGATCTTCGCCCCGGTGTGGGTGGGTGTGTCGGGCCCCGTCATGGGGGAGAAGGGCGACGCGTACCGGTACGTCGAACCCACCTTCTCGAAACCCGAGTCGGGGTAGAGGTACAGCCGGTAGAGCGAGGAGTACAGCGTCGTCAGCTGGTCGCCGCTCGCCCCCTCGACCTCGACCGTGCCGAGCAGCTTGTCCCACGCCCGCTGCGCGTGTGCCTTCACCTCGTCGAACGAGATGCCGTCCGGGATCTCCTGGCCCAGATTGTCCTTGGCCTGGTCGACGCTGATGAGCGAGGTGGCGAGGCGGAGGGTCACCCTGTGGTCGGCGCCGGGCCTGAAGCGCAGATATCCCTTGACACCGGATGCCGCTCCGTCCGTCACCGGCGCGTCGAACACGCCGTACACGAACAGCCGGGTCGCCCCCGTCGACAGTCCGGACTTCACGTCCGAGAAGCCGGTGACGATCCCGTGATCCTTGTCGAGGGTCAGTCCGGCCTGCTCGGTCACGTTGTCGAAGAGCACGCTCGCGTTGTCGCCGGGGTAGGTGAAGCGCAGCACCGCCGCGTGGTCCGTCGGGGTCATCTCCGCTTTCAGGCCGTTCTCGAAGGTCACCCCGTAGTAGTACGGGCGCGCGGTCTCGTTCTCGTGCCGGAACGCCAGCGCGCGCGCCCTGCGGCCGGTCGCCGGGGCTTTGGACGCGGTCGACGGCATCACCTGGAACGTCTGCCGATCCCCCATCCACGGACTCGGCTCATGGCTCGCGCTGAACGCCTGGATCGTGGGCAGGTTGTCCGCGTTGTTGGCCCGCGCGTAGTCGTACAACCAGCTCAGCGAGCCCGCGTTGGTCACCGGCGTCCAGAAGTTGAAGCCGTGCGGAAGGGCCGTCGCCGGGAAGTCGTTGCCGCGGGAGAAGGCGCTGCTGGAGTTGGTGCCGCGGGTCGTCAACGCGTAGTCGGACAGATGCGCCTCGGGCTTGTCCGGCCCCGGGACCTTCAGGGCGACGTCGTCCAGCCAGCCGCGGAACTTCGCCGGCCCCTTGGGTGAGTCGTACGCCACCAGGATCCGGTCCACGGTCTTCCCGGCCGCGACCGACCCGATCCGCGAGACAACGCTGTTCCACTGGTTGACGTACAGCGCCTTGGCCGCGCCCTGCCCCTGCGGGGTCAGCGGGAAGCCGTGCTGGTCGAGCGCGCCGAGGTCGCTCAGGTAGGTGCCGTCGGTGAAGGTTAGGTCGACGGAGACGTTCGTGGCGTCGTAGTCCCGGTCCTCGCCCGTCATCGACGGGAAGACGCGGTACGACAGTTGGGTGTCCCGCTCGACTCCCACGTTCACGGCGAAGATCTTGTTGTACGAGTAGGCCCGCCCGTCCGCCTTGTGCGTCCCCGCGTAGCGCAGGGCGCGCAGGCCCGTGAAGCCCGCGTTCGCCTTGGCGGTGGGGGAGCCGCTCGGGCCGTGGTCCACCAGCGAGCGCATGTCCCTGGGCGCGCGCTCGGTGCTGTTGCCCGTGGAGAACTGCACATCGGCGAGCTGCAGTAAGTCCGCGCCGTGGTTCTTCGTGAAGTCGAGCCGGAAGTGCTCGTACTCGGCCGGCTCGGCGAGGTCGTACGATTTCGTCTGGAAACGTTCGTCGAACCGTTCGCCTGTGCGCGTGTCGAGGGTCTTCCAGTTCTTGCCGTCCGTGGAGCCCTGAAGCGTCCAGTCGGCCGGGTCGCGCTCCGCGTAGTCGTTGGCCGACGTCAGCGCGTACGTCACCACCTTCTGCGGCGCGTCGAAGTCGAACTCCACCCAGCCCGTCGACTCGACGGTCAGCCACTTGGTGCCCGGCTCACCGTCGATCAGGTTCTTCTTGACCTCGCCGGCACCCGTGTTCTCGGCGCCGGCCCGGACATCGGTGACCTCGTCGGTCACATTGCCCGGAATGCCTGTGATATACCCACCGTCTACGCCGGAGGCCCGCCTCGAGCCGTCCGCCGCCGTGTCCACCGTGTTCAGCCAAGTCGGCGCCGGATCACCCGGCTCGAACGAGGAAGCGAACTCCCGGTCGGAGGCCGCCGCTTGGACGGGCAGCGCCACAGCCGCGCCCCGCGCGGCCACGAGCAACGCGAAGGCGGCCGTTGCCACGACCGCCGTAGGAGCCCATCTGTGCCGAGATCTGTGCCGCATGCGCGAGCAGCCTCCCTGCGCTCTCAAGAGTGGACAACGTTGTCAACTTCGCCGCGCAAGGACCAGTAGGTGACCAAGTGGTCAGTGATGTCAAGGGCGTTGGGTGTGGCATTCGAGCCCAATACGATGGATTTCCCGTTCCGTGGCCGAGGCCGCGTTCATGGACGGGGCCTCGCGCACCCCTGCGTTCTTACAGATCATGCTGCCGATGGCCAAGCCGGGGCTGATCAGCGCGGGGATCTTCAAAGCCGTCCTTCCGGCGTCCTCCCTGTGAACCGGGGGCGACGACGACGTGACGGTGCGCTCTCGATCCCTTTCTCTCCGGATTTCCGTCAAGGACTTGACTGAGGTAACCCGTTCAGCGGAGCTTGGAGTTCATAACTTGTAAGTGACCCGGGTCCCGTAGCCGTGATCCGGGTCATATGGGCGGCATCGTGTCCGCCGGGCCGAGGGCAGGAGTGGATGAGTCGATGGAGACTCCGGGGTCGCAGTCGTCGCTGCACCGAGCAAATCTGGAGCGCGTCGTGCGTGCGGTGCGCCTTGCCGGGTCGCTCACGCAGGCCGAGATCGCGAGGGCGACCGGCCTGTCCGCAGCGACCGTCTCCAATATCGTTCGGGAGCTGAAGGACGGCGGAACCGTCGAGGTCACGCCCACGTCGGCGGGTGGTCGCAGGGCCCGCAGCGTCTCCCTCAGCGGTGACGCCGGCATCGTGATCGGCATCGACTTCGGGCACACCCATTTGCGTGTCGCGGTCGGCAATCTCGCCCACCAGGTGATCGCCGAGGAGTCCGAGCCACTGGATGTGGACGCCTCCGCCGCACAGGGCTTCGACCGGGCGGAAGAACTGGTCAGCAGGCTGATCGAGGCGACCGGAATCGACCGGTCCAAGATCGCCGGTGTGGGCGTCGGCGTGCCCGGACCCATCGACGTCGAGTCGGGCACCCTCGGCTCCATCGCCATCCTGCCGGGCTGGACCGGCGCCAGACCCGCCGAGGAGCTACGGAAGCGGCTAGGCGTGCCGGTGCACGTGGACAACGACGCCAACCTCGGCGCCCTCGGCGAGCTGGTCTGGGGCAGTGGCCGGGGGGTACGCGATCTTGCTTACATCAAGGTCGCGAGCGGTGTCGGCGCGGGGCTGGTGATCAACGGGAAGATCTACCGCGGCCCCGGGGGCACCGCGGGGGAGATCGGGCACATCACACTCGACGAGTCCGGCCCCGTCTGCCGCTGCGGAAACCGGGGCTGCCTGGAGACCTTCGCGGCCGCGCGCTATGTGCTCCCGCTGCTCCAGCCCAGTCATGGCTCCGGCCTGACGATGGAGGGCGTCGTGCGGCTGGCGCGGGACGGAGACCCGGGCTGCCGCCGGGTGATCGCCGACGTCGGGCGGCACATCGGCAGCGGAGTGGCCAATCTCTGCAATCTGCTGAACCCGAGCCGGGTGGTCCTGGGCGGCGATCTCGCCGAGGCCGGTGAGCTGGTGCTCGGGCCGATAAGGGAGTCCGTCGGCCGCTACGCCATCCCCAGCGCGGCGCGCCATCTGTCCGTGCTTCCGGGGGCGCTCGGGGGCCGCGCGGAGGTGCTCGGAGCGCTCGCTCTCGCCCTGAGCGAAATGGGAGATTCCACCCTTTTGGACGGCACGCTCATGGCGGCGACACCTGCCTTCACTTAGAGAACGCATAACGCCATTGCCATCTCGTTAAGTATTTACTTCTTGACGTCGAACTTGCAGCCGAGTTGACTTCGAGCCACCTCGGCCGCAGCGCTGCGGCCCTGCCAGGGAGGCACACTCATGAACGCAACGATGCGTCGAGTCGTGATCGGCACCGCCGCGGTTTCCATGGCCCTTTCCATGGCCGCCTGCGGCAAGGCCGGTGAGAAGAAGAGCAGCGACTCCGGCAGCAGCGGCTCCGGCAGCAAGACCATCGCCCTGCTGCTCCCCGACAGTGTCACCGCGCGCTACGAGAAGTTCGACAAGCCGTTCTTCGAGGCCAAGGTCAAGGAGCTGTGCTCGGGCTGCAACGTCGAGTACTCGAACGCGGCCGGCGACGCGGCCAAGCAGGCCCAGCAGGTCAGCAGCATGATCACCAAGGGTGTCAAGGTCATCGTGATCAGTGCCCAGGACTCTGCCGCCATCAAGTCCTCCATCCAGACCGCGGTCAACAAGGGCATCAAGGTCATCGCCTACGACCGCCTCGCCCAGGGGCCGGTCTCCGCGTACGTCTCCTTCGACAACGTCAAGGTGGGCGAGCTCCAGGGCCAGGCGCTGCTCGACGCGCTCGGCAAGAAGGCCACCAAGTCGTCGAAGGTCGTCATGATCAACGGTGACGACGCCGACCCGAACGCCGCGCTGTACAAGAAGGGCGCCCACAGCGTCCTGGACGGCAAGGTCGACATCGCCTACGAGCAGTCCGGCCTCTGGAAGGACACCGTCGCCGCCCAGAAGATGTCCGCGGCCATCACCCAGCTGGGTGCCAAGAAGATCGCCGGCGTCTACGCGGCCAACGACGGCATGGCCGGTGGTATCGCCACCACCCTCAAGGGCGCCGGCATCAGCGGCATCCCGCTGACGGGCCAGGACGCGGAGCTCGCGGGCATCCAGCGCATCGTCGCGGGCACCCAGTCCAGCACCGTCTACAAGGCATTCAAGCCGGAGGCGGACGCAGCCGCCCAGCTCGCGGTCGACCTGCTCCAGGGCAAGAGCATCTCGTCCCTCACCACCACCACGATGACCAGCGGCTCCGGCGACAAGGTGCCCTCGCAACTGCTGACCCCGGTGTCGGTCACCAAGGCCAACATCAAGGACACGGTGATCAAGGACAAGCTCTACACCGTCGCCGACATCTGCACCGGCGACTACGCGAAGGCCTGCAAGACCGCCGGCCTCGAGTAGAGACTCGGGTTCCCCGCGGGTGAGCACTCGGGTCAACGACCGCCCCGCGCGGTCCCGCGAAGCTCCTCCGATGCCCGCCCCGGTCCAAAACCCCGCTGCCGGGGCGGGCATCGGACGGAATCGTCCTTGTCGGACGGACACGACCGTTGCCAAAGGCAGCGGCTTCGCGCATGTTCATCTTGTAAACAGTGCATTGCGCACACCCCTCCGCGCCTGTCCCCGAAGCGCGGCATCCCCGCCGGTCAGGCGGCGAAGGAGATGGTTCACGTGTCCGCTACGCCCGTGCTGGCGTTGCGCGGAGTCTCCAAGCGATTCGGTGCGGTCCAGGCACTCACCGATGTCGACCTGGAGGTCCACGCCGGAGAAGTGGTCGCCCTCGTCGGCGACAACGGCGCAGGAAAGTCGACCCTGGTCAAGACGATCGCGGGTGTCCACCCCATCGACGAGGGCGTCATCGAGTGGCAGGGCAAGCCCGTCAGCGTCAACAAGCCGCACGACGCCCAGGGACTCGGCGTCGCGACGGTCTACCAGGACCTCGCCCTGTGCGACAACCTCGACGTGGTCGGCAATCTCTACCTCGGACGCGAACTGCTGCACCGTGGCGTCATCGACGAGGTGACGATGGAGAAGAACGCCCGGGAACTGCTGAGCACGCTCTCGATCCGCATCCCGAGCGTGCGCATCCCGATCGCGAGCCTCTCCGGTGGTCAGCGCCAGGTGGTCGCGATCGCCCGTGCCCTGATCGGTGACCCGAAGGTCGTCATCCTCGACGAGCCCACCGCCGCCCTGGGCGTCGAGCAGACCGCGCAGGTCCTCGACCTGGTCGAGCGGCTGCGCGAGCGCAACCTCGGCGTCATCCTCATCAGCCACAACATGGCCGATGTGAAGGCGGTCGCGGACACCGTCGCCGTCCTGCGCCTGGGCAAGAACAACGGCTCCTTCCCCGTGAAGGACACCAGCCATGAAGAGATCATCGCCGCCATCACGGGCGCCACGGACAACGCCGTGACCCGTCGTGCGGGGCGTCTCACCGCGGAGGCGGCAAAGTGAGCGACTCGACCAAGATCGAGAAGTCGGACTCGGCGCCCGAGGGCGTGACCACCGTCGCCGCCCCCGCCGACCCCCCCGACCCCACGGCCGCCCCGGTCGCCGTCGTCGACCCGCGCCTGCTGGTCCGCGAAGAGGGCCTCAAGGGCTACGTCACCGAGTTCAGGCGCAAGGTGAGGGGCGGCGAGCTGGGCTCGCTGCCGGTCTTCGTCGGCCTGGTCGTCATCTGGACGATCTTCCAGCTCCAGAACAGCCGGTTCCTCAGCGCGGACAACCTGTCCAACATCAGCTACTTCCTGTCGGCCACCGGCATGCTCGCCATCGGCCTGGTGTTCGTGCTGCTGCTCGGTGAGATCGACCTCGCCGTCGGCTCGGTCAGCGGTCTCGCGTCCACGCTCTTCGCCGTGATCGTGGTCACTCATGGCATGAACCCCTGGCCGGCCCTGCTGCTGACCATCCTGACCGGTGTCGGCATCGGCGCGCTGCACGGCTGGTTCTTCGCCAGGATCGGCGTACCCGCGTTCGTCGTGACCCTGGCCGGCTTCCTCGGCTGGAACGGTCTGATGCTGTGGCTGCTCGGTTCGAGCGGCACCATCAACATCCCGGCCGACTCGGGCCCGGTGCACCTCCTCGGCCAGAACTCCTTCTTCATGGACCAGGCCATCGTGGGCGCCTATCTGCTGGCCGGCCTCGGTGTAGTCCTCACGCTCGTGGGCTCGTTCAACGAGCAGCGTCGTCGCCGTGCCGCCGGTGTGCCCTTCCGGCCCACCAGCGAGATCCTGCTGCGCGTCGGTGCGCTCGCCGTGGCGTCCTTCGTCGCAGCGGCCGTGCTGAACAACTCCGCGGGTGTGTCCAACGCTCTGGTGATCTTCCTCGCGGCGCTGGTGATCGTCGACTTCGTGCTGCGTCGTACCACCTACGGCCGCAAGGTCTTCGCGGTCGGTGGCGGCATCGAGGCGGCCCGCCGGGCCGGTATCAACGTGCCCATGGTCCGTATCACGGTGTTCGCGATCTCCGGCGGTTTCGCGGCGCTCGGCGGCATGTTCTTCGCCGGGCAGACCGCGAGCGCGACCCTGAACGCCGGTGGCGGCAACACCCTGATGCTGGCCATCGCGGCCGCCGTCATCGGTGGCACCAGCCTCTTCGGTGGCCGGGGCAGTGTGTGGTCCGCGCTGCTGGGCATGCTGGTCATCCAGTCGATTCAGACCGGTCTTGACCTGCTCAACATGAACACGTCCATCCAGTACATGATCACCGGTGCGGTGCTTCTGGGTGCCGTGGTCATCGACTCGGTGTCGCGTAAGAGCCAGAAGGCCGCCGGGCGCGCATAAGACCGACCGGTCTGACGCGGGGAGCCTCACAGAGGTGCGGGGCGTTTGTCGACTGCGGGCCGTCCGTGGCTGGTCGCTCCCCCAAGTTCTCGGCTTCGCTCGAACAGGGGGACCCCCATCGCGGCGGGGCCGCACATCGTCGCGGCCCCGGGCCCCGATGAGGGGCGCCGCCGGGGGCCCGCGCGAGGGGGCGGCCCCCCCCACACAAAACCGTCAACACCCTGTGCCCGGTGCCCGTGCTGGTGATGCCGGGCACAGCTGTGTGGGGCCGAACGTGTGGTGTGGAACGCGAGGCCCGCCCTGGATCCGCAGAGCCGGAACATTAGACTCGACAGGCCCGGCAAAGCTCGACACAGCTCTACTGCAAGGAGGCACGGGTGCCGCTGCTGACCCGCATCAGGGGACCGCGCGATCTGGACCGGCTCAGCCTGGAGCAGCTCGACCAGCTGGCAGAGGAGATCCGTACCTTCCTCGTCGACGCCGTCTCCAAGACCGGCGGCCACCTCGGCCCCAACCTCGGCGTGGTCGAGCTCACCATCGCTCTGCACCGGGTCTTCGACTCGCCGAGGGACAAGGTCCTCTTCGACACCGGCCACCAGACCTACGTCCACAAGCTGCTCACCGGCCGTCAGGACTTCTCGAAGCTGCGCAGCAAGGGCGGGCTGTCCGGCTACCCGTCGCGCGCCGAGTCCGAGCACGACATCATCGAGAACTCGCACGCCTCCACGGTCCTCGGCTGGGCCGACGGCCTGGCGAAGGCCGACCAGCTGCTGAAGCGGGACAGCCACGTCGTCGCCGTCATCGGTGACGGCGCCCTGACCGGCGGCATGGCCTGGGAGGCGCTCAACAACATCGCGGACGCCAAGGACCGCCCGCTGGTCATCGTCGTCAACGACAACGAGCGCTCGTACTCCCCCACGATCGGTGGTCTCGCCAACCACCTGGCCACCCTGCGGACCACGGACGGCTACGAGAAGTTCCTGGCCCGCACCAGGGAGGTGCTGGAGCGCACGCCCGTCGTCGGCAAGCCCCTCTACGAGACCCTGCACGGCGCCAAGAAGGGACTGAAGGACTTCATCGCCCCGCAGGGCATGTTCGAGGACCTGGGACTGAAGTACGTCGGGCCGATCGACGGGCACGACATCGAGGCCCTGGAGTCCGC
>CBFHCJ010000167.1:0-10913 GCA_965654005.1 uncultured Streptomyces sp.
GTCGTCTGCCCGGCGTGTCGTGTCGTCTGCCCGGCGTGTCGTGTCGTCTGCCCGGCGTGTCGTGTCGTCTGCCCGGTGGGTCGTGTCGTCTGCCCGGTGGGTGGCCTCCTCGCCGTCGAGCAGAGCGCGGCACGAGGTGACGTACTCTGCGAGGTTCCTGACGGGCAGGGGTTTCTGCCCCAGGATGGCGCGGCCCGTGTTGCCTGCGCCGAGGCCGAGGAAGGCCCGGCCGGGCGCGAGCCGATTGACGGTCGCGATGGCGGTGGCACAGGCAGGGGCGATGCGGTTGCTGGGGATGGCGAGCATCGTCCCGATCCGAATGGTCGATGTGCGCTCGGCGGTCAGCGCCATGGCCACGAACGGGTCACCGGCGATGAGCGGGGAATCGACGAAACCCACGCTGGTAAAGCCGTGCTGCTCGGCATAAGCCGCGTCATCCCATGAACCGTAATAGCTCATAAGTACAAGACCGACGTCCATGACGTCTCCTTCCTGCCGCTTCTCTCCATCACAGAACTCGCGGTGCTGATCTTCTGCAGCCGCTGGGCCGTGCGAGACGCGGCGGCACTCCTTTGTGCGATCGATGGAGGGACCGTAGCAATGCTATCGATAGCACACAATACCTGTGCAGCAAATAAAACTGCGGGATTCCAAATGCTACCGTGCTCGCAGCGGAGGCTCCGCTGCGAGCACGGTAGCGCCAACACCACGACCGCTTGACCACGGTATCTCCTTTCCCTGGCACGACCCCGACGGGAATACGGTGGAGATCCGTATGAAAACGCCACGGCATATCAACCAGCCGCCGGGCACGTTTCGCGCCCCGGACCAGCCGAAAGAGAATATGATCAAGGCCGGCGGAAGAAGGGCTCGCAAGTCCCCCACATTCCGCCCCATGGAGAATTCCCGGCCCTCCGGCCTTACCGTGCTCGCCGGAGTCGTACGGTGAACGCCCCACGATCGGGCGCAGGGGCTGAGATCCCCCCGGAGCCGGTGGTTCTCCGCGTCTTCACCGACGAGGCCGGCCAGAGCCGGTTCGAGGAGATCCGGCTGCCCGGCGGGAGCAGGCAGTCAGAGGTGTCCACGTCCGTCGCCTGGCTGTCCGACAAGGTCGCCGTGCGCAGCATGACCTGGCGGCGCGTGGTGGAGGAGGCCCCGCCGACGGTGCCGCACAACGCGCCGCGCCGCCAGCTGATCGTGCCGCTGTCCGGACAGGCGGAGATCGAGGTCGGCACCGGGGAGCGACCTACCGTGCGACCGGGTCAGTTCATCCTCGTCGAGGACACCACAGGTGCGGGCCACATCACGCGCAGCTGGGCGGCATGGCGGCCACCCCCTCGGCGCTGAGCACGTCGACGCGGGGGTGCACGAGTGCGTGCTCCAGTACCCGGCCCAGCGCGGCAACGCGTTCCTCGGCGACACCGGTCACGAACGGGTGGACGATCAGTGTGACCAGCCCACCCCTCTCCGCGGCCGCGTCCACCAGACCGACCCAGTGGTCGGCGACGCGGTCCGGTTCCCTGGGTCCTTCCGGCGGCGACTCGTAGTGGCAGAAGTCGATCATGTCCCAGGTCCACGGTACGGACACGATCCCGCCCGGCAGCGTGGAGACCGCGATCGTCTCGCCTTCTTCTCCGTGGCCGCGCTCGATACTGCTGTCGATCCGGTATCCCAGTTCGCCCAGCACCTCCAGAGTGCGACCGCCCCGATATCCCCCGGGCGCCCGGAACGCCACCGGATCGAAGCCCGCAAGCCGCAGAGCCGCCGTGCCGTCCCACAGCAGCTGCTCCCGGTCCCGGTCGTCCAGTTCCTCCTCCCAGCGCTCGTGCACCCAGCCGTGCAGTGCGACCTCGTGCCCGGCCGAGGCGATCCGTTCCAGCACATCAGGGTGGTGCAGCGCGTTCCAGCCCTCTGTGAAGAACGTCGAGCGCACCCCGAGATCGGCGAAGAGGCCGAGCAAAGCCGGCACACCCCAGCGCAAGCCGGGCTCTTCCGGGTCCGGGCGCGCCGCCCAGCGCCTTCCGACCGCACGGGCCATGCCCAGGTTGTCGACCGTCAGGCACAGGGTGCCCCGGCCACCCGTACCGAACCCGTCCATGACTCTCTCCTACCTGCCGAATGCAGCACACGACGGCTGTGCGAACCAATACTCCTGGGGCCCACAATCTGCACGCCGGAATCTTCAAAACGACGCCAGGCCCAAAAACGCAAGTTTGCACGAGGCGTCTTTCATGGTCGGCGCCGAGATCTCTCCGACGGCGGATTCACGGAATCCCGACCGAACCCATCCGCAGTCGTTCTCAGCTTCGCCGAAGCGGTGATTCGAAAATGCCTGGCCGCCCAAGCAATCGCACTTCCGGGTCATTTTCTGATTGCTGACATTCATGACCGATTCACCGATCTCGCGGACCTCGAACTGGCCGACCATTTCGGTGGAGGACACCACAACGGTCGAGTCGCCCGGTATGCGGGAGGGATAGGACTTACCGCCTTCCGGTCAGTTCGGTAAGAACCGGAACAGCACCGTCGGCAGGAATCCCGGTCTCACCAGGACCGCACCAGACCGGCGTCTACGTACCTGCGCGGGGTTGCAAAGAAGAAGGACGTTGTGTCGTCCGGGTTCAGCTTCATGCGCGCGGGCCGAGCCGCAGGCCGAGATGCGCTCCGGACGAAGCAGGGGCGCAACGGCGATACGCACACCCACCCCGAGCGCGGCCCCATCCAGCGGCCCACGTCCTGCCGTGTCGTTCCGTGCCTGCCTGCTGACTCTCATCATGTCCCTGCCTTCCGTCGGGACGTGGACGTCGCGGCTTGGCGCCTGCCCCTGTACCTGCGCAGCGCCGCGACCAGTCGGCTGAACACCGCAAACATTAGCTCATATTGCGTGCACACGCACATAGTTGGAGATGTGGCGCACCTCACAGGCGTTGATTTGACGGGTCATGCTTCGGCTGCTCCGCGCGGACGCGGGCATTTGTTCCGAGCGCTCGACGGCAACGAGGCCCAACCGGGGTGGCCGGTTCGGGTGGAGCAAACCGCCGGGGCCAGGGACTCCCGGGTGCCCCCGATCCGCCCACTCCCCCGGCGGGAATGGGCACGCCGACCGCTACCGCCCAGGCTTACCCCGTTTCGTGGCGGTCACGGAGTTGCCCGGACGCGCGATGCTCTGCAGCCCGCGGGCCAAGGCGTCCAGGTCGACCCCTTCCAGGTGGTCGATCAGATGCCGGCGAATACTGATGATGTGGGTGGACCGGGCCTGTTGCAGCCTGGCGAGCCCCTCGTCGGTGAGGACGGCGTTGCTGCCACGGCCGTCGTCACTGGCCGGCACACGCCGCACCAGCCCCTCGACTTCCAGGCGTCCCACCGCGCGACTGGCGGCGCTCGGCGACTTGTGACAGTGGGCGGCGAGGTCGATGAGCCGCAGTGTGCGCTCGGGCGCCTCGGCCAGGAACACCAGCACCAGGTACTCGGTGTGCGTCATGCGTTCCACACGGGTCAGGTCGGCGTCGAAGGCGCGCATCATCGCCGCCACCGCGGGAAGCAGCGCCCTGATCACCGCCTCTTCGTCGCGGCGGAGAGGAACAACATCATCACTTGTCGCCATGTCACCCATCCTACAAAAAGTGTTTGCGCATGCAGGAAGGTGCGCGGAGGCACGGGGCCAAGGCGATGCGCTGGTGCGGCAGCCGTTGAAGTCGTACGTCCGCGGTGGTCGGCAGGCGGCGCGAGTGCTGGTATCGCGAGTGCGGGTATGAGGTGCCAAGCGGCTGGACGTAAGCGCAGGTGGCCAGAGGCTCGCGGGATCCGGGGCGTCCGGGGCGGGGTCCCCGAACCGGCCGTCGGGATCGACGAGCGCCCAGCCGAACACGCTGCTCCTCCAACTGGACGACGTGCGAGACGGTTCGCCACTCGCTGGCCATCCGATGGCGGTTGTACACCGCGAAACACGCCCCCGGCGCGGGCCCCTCCGCGCCGTCGAGCCATTCCGCACCTGCATTTCAGGGCTCAGACGGGCGGGCAGAGCGATGTCCGTCACCCGGATTCCCGGAGGATGCCCCGGCTTCAAGCCGGGGTGGAATCCGACTTCCCGTGTGGCGGGGCAGGAGAGGCGGGATCGTCGCCGGGCGATCCGGTGTCCGCCCGGGGAGCGGCGAGGGCGGTCTCCAGGAGGCCGCCAGCAGGGGCTGTGTCCGCTCTGCGGCGGGGCCCTGATCACCGGAGCCGAATACGAGCCGGACAATCCACGAGAGTGGATCGAATGGTTCGAAGCGGTCGCGAGGAAGCTGCACAAGCACCACTTCGCATACCGGCGAGACGGGGGTGGGGACGACAGGAACAATCTCCGGCTCGTACACGCCGATTGTCACCGGCAGCAGTGTGGGCGCGCAACCTGCCGGCCGAACCCTCCAGCGTGCGGGTGTACCAGGACAGTGTGGGGCACTGGTACTGCTCGTTCGGTGCGAAGTCGTCCCCCCAGAGACAAGAACTCCGCCCGCTGATGCTCCTCCGGGCAGGTCTGAACCCGGCTGGCGCCGAAGGCGTAAGACCCCCGGGAGCGCCGCTCCCGGGGGCAGCCTGAGCCAGGAATCCCCACTCAGCCCTGAAAGAAGGACTCCCCTCCCTTCAGGGAGGGGAGCAGTCAAGGCAGACCCCGGCCCCTCGGACGGAGAACCGCGCGGCATTCCTCTTCCCGGTCCGGACCTGACGGTCCGGCCCTCGGGACTCCTCAGGTTTCGAACCACGTCAGCCGACTGCGCGGCGGGCGGCCACTTCCTGCGTGAGCTGGGGAGCCACCGCGAACAGGTCGCCCACCACGCCGTAGTCGGCAAGACCGAAGATGGGTGCCTCCGGGTCCTTGTTGACCGCGACGATCGTCTTGGAGGTCTGCATCCCGGCGAGGTGCTGGATGGCCCCGGAGATACCCAAGGCGATGTACAACTGGGGGGAGACGGACTTTCCGGTCTGACCCACCTGGTACTGGTGCGGGTAGTAGCCGGCGTCGACCGCCGCGCGCGAGGCGCCCACCGCACCGCCCAGGGCGTCGGCCAGTTCCTCCACCACCTTGAAACCGTCCGCTCCTCCGACACCGCGGCCACCGGAGACGACGACGGTCGCCTCGGTAAGCGCGGGACGGTCGCCCGCGAGCGCGGCCCGCCGGGCGGTGATGCGGGCGGATGCCGTGGGGTCGACCGACGGCAGGGCGAGCTCCCGCTCCACCGCCTCCACCGGGTGCTCCTCCGGCTCGACGGCACCCGGACGCAGCGTGAGCACCGGCGTGCCGTGGGAGACCTCGGAACGCACGGTGTACGACCCGCCGAACACGACCTGGGTGGCCACCCCGGAGGAGTCCAGGTCGACCGCGTCGATCAGCAGCCCGGCGTCCAGCCGCGCGGCGAGACGCCCGGCCACCTCCTTGCCGTCCGTCGTCGTGGAGACCAGAACGGCGGCCGGAGAGGTTTCCCCGACCGCGAGCTCCAGGGCGTCGACGGCGGGCGTGGCGAGGAACTCGCCCGCTTCGGTGGACTCGGCCGCGTAGACGCTTGTGGCGCCGTAGCGGGCGAGGGACTCCTTGAGGCGCGCCGCTGTGCCGGGGGTTCCCACGACGACGGCGGCCGGGTCACCCAGCCGTCGTGCGGCAGCAAGGAGTTCGTACGTGGACTTGTGGACACGTTCCCCGTCGTGGTCGACGAGGACGAGAACATCGGGCATGGGGTGCCTGCTTCTTGTTTCGGGGAGATTCAGACGAGCTTCTGAGTGATCAGGTGTTCGATGAGCTGTCGGCCGGCCGAGCCGTCGTCCGTGATACGGATTCCGGCGGTCCGCGCCGGACGCGGGACGGCCTCCAGCACACGGGTGCGGGTCCCGAGGAACCCGGCGTCGTCCGCGTCCGGGAACAGATCGTCGAGGTCGACCGTCTCCACCGGCTTCTTCTTGGCGGCCATGATCCCCTTGAACGAGGGGTAGCGCGGCTCGTTGATCTTCTCGGTGACACTGACCAGCGCGGGCAGCGAGGCCTCCAGCGTCACCTCACCGCTTTCGGTCTCGCGCTCGGCGCGCACCCGCCCCTCGTCCACGTTCAGCTCCCGCGCATGCGTCAGCTGCGGCAGACCGAGCAGGTCCGCGACGATGGCCGGGACCGCGCTCGCAGTTCCGTCGGTGGTCGCGTTGCCGGCCAGTACCAGGTCGACGTCCTCCACCGTCCGCACGGCGGCTGCCAGCACCTTCGCGGTGGTCACCACGTCGGCACCCTGGAGTCGGTCGTCGCAGATGTGGATTCCGCGGTCGGCCCCCATCGCCAGGACCTTGCGGATGGCGTCGAGCGCGGAGTCGGGTCCCATGGACACCACGGTGACCTCGGCGTCCACCGACTCCTTCAGCTGAAGGGCCTCTTCCGCGGCGCGCTCGTTGATCTCGTCCAGGACGAGGTCGGCGTCCTCACGGTCGAGGGTGTGGTCGTCGGCGGACAGGGTGCGCTCGGCGCCGGTGTCCGGGACCTGCTTGACGAGTACGACGATATTCACGGTCGTCTTCTTTCGACTGGAGTGGTCAGCGGAACGCCGGGTATCCGGTGAGCGCCTGACCGACGACCAGCGTGTGCATCTCGACGGTGCCCTCGTAGGTCAGGACGGACTCGAGGTTGTTGGCGTGACGCAGCGGCGAGTACTCAAGGGAGACGCCGTTGGCGCCCAGGATGGTGCGGCACTCGCGCGCGATGGCGATCGCTTCCCGGACGTTGTTGAGCTTGCCGATGCTGATCTGCTCCGGGCGGACCTTGTGCTCGTCCTTCAGGCGGCCGATGTGCAGGGCCAGCAGCGCGGCGCTGGACAGGGACACCGTCATGTCGGCGAACTTCTTCTGAGTCAACTGGAAGGCGCTGATCGGCTTGTCGAACTGCACGCGGGAGTCCGCGTACTCGATGGCCGCCTGCAGCGAGTCACGGGCAGCGCCGAGGGCGCCGAAGAGGATACCGAAGCGGGCCTCGTTCAGGCAGGACAGCGGTCCGCGCAGGCCCTGCGCGTGCGGCAGCCGCGCGGAGTCGGGCAGGCGGACGTTGTCGAAGTACAGCTCCGAGGTGATGGAGGCGCGCAGCGACATCTTGTGGTGGATGTCCTGCGTGGTGAAGCCAGGGGTGCCACGCGGCACGAGGAAGCCGCGTACGCCGTCCTCGGTCTGCGCCCAGACGGTGGCCACATCGGCGATGCCACCGTTGGTGATCCACATCTTGGAGCCGTTCAGGATCCAGTCGTCGCCGTCGCGGACGGCCCGGGTGCGCATCCCGGAGGGGTTGCTTCCGAAGTCGGGCTCGGTCAGGCCGAAGCAGCCGATCGCCTCACCGGCGGCCAGTCGGGGCAGCCACTCCTGCTTCTGCTCCTCCGAGCCCCACTTCCAGATGGAGAACATCGACAGCGAGCCCTGCACCGAGACGAAGCTGCGCAGTCCGGAGTCCACCGCCTCCAGCTCCAGGCACGCCAGGCCGTAGCTGACCGCGTTCGTACCGGCGCAGCCGTAGCCCTCGAGGTGCATGCCGAGAAGACCCAGCTTGCCGAGTTCGGGGGCGATTTCACGGGCGAAGTGCGCGTTCTCGAACCAGTCGGCGATGTGCGGGCGCACCCGGTCGGCGGCGAACTTGGCGACGGTGGCCTGGATCTCGCGCTCCTCGTCGGAGAGGGCGGAGGCGAGGTCGATCAGCTCGAGGGGGTCCTTCAGCGGCTTGCCGCTCATAGTGGGCTCCTTGTAGTAACGGTTGGAGTTCGAATGGTCGGTTGGGTCATGGTGCCGGCGCTTGGAACGGTCAGGGGGCCGTTCCATTTCACGCCGAGGCGTGGCCGGCCAGGCCGTGGAGAATCTCATCGGAGTGCTGACCCAGCCGTGGCGGGGGCAGCAGGTACTGCGCGGGGGTTCCGCTCAGCGCGATGGGGTGCGCGACCTGGCGGGAGGGCTTGGCGCCTTCCGCCTCGGCCGCTGCCGCGGGGATCTCGACTATGCCGGGCAGGCCGAGCTGCTGGGCGAAGCCGAATGCCTCATCGAGTCCGTTCACCGGGCCGGCAGGCACCCCGGCGGGCAGCAGGACGCTCGACCAGTGGTCGGCGCCGGCGGCGCTCAGCAGCTTGGTCAGGATCTCCCGCAGCGCGCCGCGGTGGGCGACCCGGTCGGCATTGGTGCGGAAGCGGTCGTCGAGAGCGAGACCGGGGTCCCCGACGACCTCGGCGAGCGCCGCGAACTGCTTGTCGTTGCCCACCGCCAGGGCGATCGGACGATCGGCGGTCGGCAGGGTCTCGTAGGGGGCGATGCTCGGGTGCGCGTTGCCCATCCGACCCGGGACGACACCGGCGACGGCGAACGCCGACGCCTGGTTCACCATGGCCGACAGCAGCGAGCCCAGCAGGCTGACCTCCACAAGCTGCCCCTCGCCGGTGGCGTCTCGGTGCCGAAGGGCGGCGAGGATGCCGAGCGAGGCGTGCAGTCCGGTGATCACGTCGACCAGGGCCACGCCCGCCTTCACCGGCTCGCCGTCCGCGTTCCCGGTCACGCTCATCAGGCCGCCGACGGCCTGTACGAGCAGGTCGTAGCCGGGGATCGAGGCGCCCGCGCCGCTGCCGAAACCGCTGATCGAGCAGTAGACCAGCCGCGGGTTCAGCGCCCGGAGCTCCTGATGACCGAGCCCGAGCCGTTCCATCGTTCCGGGACGGAAGTTCTCCACCACCACGTCGGACTCGGCGACCAGGGCGCGGGCCTGTTCGCGGCCGACCTCGGTCGTCAGGTCGAGGACGACGGACTTCTTGTTCCGGTTGACGCTCAGGAAGTAGGTCGACGTGCCCTCGTGGTCCGCCGGAGGGTGCCAGGCCCGGGTGTCGTCCCCGATGCCGGGCCGCTCGATCTTCACGACCTCGGCGCCGAGGTCGGCAAGGAGCATGGTGGCATAGGGCCCCGCGAGAACCCGGGAGAAGTCGGCGATGCGCACGCCGTCCAGCGCGCCGCGCCCCGCTCCGTCGACCACGTCGGCCCATCCGTCCGGCGCGTTGTGCTGGGTGCCCACGCACCCTCCTCTCTGATCGTCCCGACTACGCGGGCATGGCTGCGTCCGAGTCGTTTCCGGTCACCACCAGCGCTCCAACGGCGGTGCGGGAGCGCTGAGCTCGACGACGGGAAGGCCCTGACCGAAGGGACCGAGGCCCTGCACGACGCTCACCCTCGCCCCGACCGCGACCGCGACCGGCGCCGTCCTGGTGACCTGGCAGACCAGGGTGAAGCCCTCATCCATCGCGACGAACCACGTGTTGTGCGGGGCCGGTCCGTTGCGGCGGACGACGACCCCCGCACCCGCGCTGCGTTCCCGTTTGAAGGCCATGGACCCGCAGGCACGGCAGAACGAGCGGCGGTAGGCCGGCGTGCCGCACCAGAGGCAGCGCTGGAAGAACAGTTCATGGCCGACCGCCGGTGCGCTCTGAAGGGCGGGCACGGTCGAGGCGGCGGTAGCCGCTTTCTGGTCTTCCCGGAACTCGGTGTGTTCGCGGGTGTCAGTCTGGAGCATCACGGCCTCCTGCACGCGGTTCGGTGACCGGGAACGTCGATCGGAAACGGTTGTTCGGAAACGGTTGATCGGGATCCGATATGTCTCCACCACCCTCGCTCTGCCGCGGTTCGCCCGTCAACGACGAGTTGACGCATCTTTGTGCGCGGAATACGTTCCATTCGCCGAGGTCAGAGATGGCTGTCATCGTGCGGTGCGCAATTCCGAGAAGCTCTCGCGTGTGGAGCGGGAGACTGCCGTGAGCCGCTGAGTCCGAGGGGCTTCGTAGCGTTCGCCCGACGCGAGACCCGAGTGTGGGGCGCGTAGGGTGCGCGCATGATCGAGATGCCAGAGGAGTTCGTACGCAACACCATCGAGCGTGAAGGAGAGCCCGGAGCGGCGTGGCTCACCGAACTGCCCACGCTCGTGGATGAGTTGCTGGGACGCTGGGGCTGCGTGCCGGACGGCGAGGTCATGCATGGTGGGGTCGGGGTCGTCGTCCCGGTGCGACGGCGGGCCGAGGGGACCGCTGTGCTGAAGGTGTCCTTTCCGCACCCCGGCAACGTCCATGAGCCGGACGCGTTCGCGGCGTGGGGTGGGCGCGGGGCCGTGCTGCTCCACGAGCGCGACGACGAGCGTTTCGCGATGCTGCTGGAGCGGGTCCAGGCGTCGACCCTGGCGGAGGTGGAAGACGGCGATGAGGTGGTGACAGTCGCGGGGCGGATCAATCGCCGACTGGCCATCCCTGCGCCGCCCGGCCTGCCCCGGCTGCGGGATCAGGCCGACGCTTGGGAGGAGCAGTTGCGCAAGGATGCCCGGGAGCTGACCCATGCGCTGTCGCATGGCGTGGTGGACGCCGCTGTGGCGACCGTCCGGGAGCTGGGCCGCGCCCAGCCGGACGCACTCGTCCACGGGGACCTGCATGCCCGGAACATCCTGCGCGCCGACCGTGAGCCATGGCTGGCCGTCGATCCCAAGGGCTACGCAGGAGACCCAGCTCACGACGGCGGCACACTGCTCAAGTCGCGCGCTCTGACGCTCCTGGAGGCAGACGACCTGCGCAAGGCCGTCCGCCGCGTCCTGGACGTGTTCGCGCAGGCCGCGGAACTCGATCGCGAACGGGTCCTGCGCTGGGCCCAGTTCCATGCCGTCCAGGCTGCGTTCTGGGGCCGCCGTCACGGCTTCCGGATCGCCCGCAGCGGATCGCGATGGAACAGGCTCACCGCCTTCGTGGACCGCTTGGCCGCGTTGCTCACGGAACAGATCGTGATCTTGTAACCAAGGGATGTCACCGGAAGGGTGCCTCCCCGCTGCTCCTGCGCGCACTGCTGGTGCCGGCGCACAGCGAGGTCGTCCAGCGGCAGACGATCACCTTGGAGCGGAGGCAACGGCGCGGTGGTGG
>CBFHCJ010000168.1:0-10859 GCA_965654005.1 uncultured Streptomyces sp.
TCGGCCCCGGCCCCGGCGAGCGACCCGGCCACGGCCTGAATCCTTCATGACGGACCCCGCCCCGGCGACTGCGCCGCGGCGGGGTCCGTTGTGTCAGCGCAACGGCACGCAGGCCGAGAATCGGGCCCTTGGGCGTTTGACGAGCGGGGGTCCGGGCCCGGCCCCCTGAACAGGCCGGAAGGCGCTCGACAGGCCGGAAGGCGCTCGACAGGCCGGAAGGCGCTCGACGAGCCGCTCTGATCGAGAGGTACCCTGCGGACGTCCCCCCGTTCACCCCCTCCGGAGGAGCCCCGTGCCCGAGCTGCCCGAGGTCGAAGTCGTGCGGCGCGGCCTGGAGCGCTGGGTCGCCGATCGGACCGTCGCCGACGTCGAGGTGTTGCATCCGCGTGCCGTCCGCCGGCACACCGCGGGCGGCGAGGACTTCGCGCACCGGCTGAAGGGGCAGCGCATGGGCACCCCGAGCCGCCGCGGGAAATACCTCTGGGTCCCGGTCGAGACCACCGGCACGGCGGTCCTGGCCCACCTCGGCATGAGCGGCCAGCTCCTTGTGCAGCCGCACGACGCCCGCGACGAGAAGCACCTGCGCATCCGCCTCCGGTTCGACGACGCCCTCGGCACCGAGCTCCGCTTCGTCGACCAGCGCACCTTCGGCGGCCTCTCGCTGCACGACACCAGCCCCGACGGGCTGCCCGACGTCATCGCGCACATCGCCCGCGACCCCCTCGACCCGCTCTTCGACGACGAGGCCTTCCACCAGGCGCTGCGGCGCAGGCGCACGACCATCAAACGGGCTTTGCTCGACCAGTCGCTGATCAGCGGCGTCGGCAACATCTACGCGGACGAGGCACTTTGGCGCGCCCGCCTGCACTTCGAGCGCCCGACCACGAACTTCACCCGACCGCGCACGAGCGAACTCCTCGGCCATGTGTGCGATGTGATGAACGCCGCGCTCGCCGTCGGCGGCACCAGCTTCGACAGCCTCTACGTCAACGTCAACGGGGAGTCGGGCTACTTCAGCAGAGATTTGAACGTATATGGACGCTCTGACCAGGCATGTAACCGGTGTGGAACGAGGATCAGAAGAGCCCCGTTCATGAACCGCTCCTCCTACTTCTGCCCGAAGTGTCAGCCCATTCCGAAGAGCAGCAGAGCATGTTTTCCCAGGTGAGGCGCGGTTCTACTTCGTTGGCAGCGTAGGTTCGACGTCGCCGGAGTTCAACTCCAATGAGGGAAGAGTTCGACTTCGCATTTACGTTTATGTTCGGCGCTTGTCCAGGTGCGGTCACGTTAGAAGCCGTGGTCTTTCCGGATGAGATCGCTGAGTTTCCGCTGGTCGGGCATGGTTTCGCTGTCGTCGTGGGAGGGTTTGGGCGATCAGTTCGTCCTCGACGATGCGGAGGTGGCCGGTGGCGTCGGTCATGGGGTTGCTGGAGGAACGGGAGGCCGCTGCCCGGGTGCGGGTCGAGAGTCTTCAGGCAGAGGCGGAGCGCATCCTGACTGAACTCGGTGCGGTGGAAGCCGTGTTGGAACGCCGGTGATCGCTCGGGCAGAGCTGGCCGAGGCCCAGGACACCGAACCCCGCATGGCGGGAGTGGCCGATGCATGACGGCCTGAGAGAGAACACACGGGCGATTTTCGACAACGAGGACGTGGTTCTCCTCACGGACGATGCTCGCCTGGCGAACTGGCTGACGGAGAGCCAGGCAGTGCGGCAGGGCGTACCGGTCCGACGCTGGGGCGCGTTCGCGGCTGACGGCAAGTATCCTGCGTGACGCGAAACGCGCCGACGGTACCCAGGTCCGTTGACCAGTTGCCCGGATCCGGTGCAGTAGTAGCCGGGGGTGGCCTTGGCCGGGCCTTGGTAGAAAACGGCGAGCTTGCGCCCGCAGATCCCGCACACGGCCAGGCCCTGCAGCAGCGCGCACCCTCACGCACTGCCCCGGTGCCGGGCTCGTGACGGCGCGGTCGGGTGTTGGATGCGATCTTGTCCTGGCCGGCCAGGTATTCATCCCAGGTGATGAAGCCTTCGTGGTGGTTCTCGATCAGGACCTGCCACTGGTCGCGGGGCAGGACCCGGCGGTGGGTGCGCAGGTGGCCGTCGGGGCCGAGGCGGTGTTCGAAGCGGGTGCAGCCGTGGACGTAGGCCGCCGGCGCAGGCGGGGTGGGTGAGGGTGGTGTGCACTGCGTGGTAGGTCGCCTCGGCCCACACGATTTCGCTGCCGTTGACGTATCCGGTGGGCTGGAGTGGCCATTTCAGGTGTTGTTCGCGCGGCCACAGCCATACCCCAGCTTGCGCGCCGACAGGGTGTTCGCCTCGCCCGGCGACGAGGTGGTGCCGCTGCTGTTTGTGGAGGTCGACAACGGCACCGAGGGCCCGGATGCCTGCACAGGCCCCCGCGTCCGACTGGCTAACGGACTCGACCGTGCCAAGCAGCAACGACGTCAGTCAGCCGGACACCCGGTCCGATTTTCCCGCCTCCGGGACGGGCCGGAAGGCCTCTGGGGGACTGGCTCCTGGCTGTGTGCTGCAGTTCCTGCTCGACCTGCTGCCGGGCGACGGCGGGATGGGCGAGCGGTCCGGGCGCGGTTCATGACCGGTAGCACCATCCCGCGGTGATCGCTGCCACAGCTCCCAGCCCGGTCGCCGGCACCGCGAGCCAGGTCGGTTGGCCGAGAAGGAGGACGGTGCCTCCGATCGCACCCCCCGCCGCGGTGCCCAGATAGAAGACGGAGTTGTTGAGAGCGACCGCGAGGGAACCGTCGCTGTCAGGGTGGTCGAGAAGCCGGTGTTGTTGGGGTACCACGTACATCCAGCCGGTGAGGCCCCACAGGAACATGGCGGGGGCGGCGGCGGGGATGGCGTGGCACCACCAGGGCAGAAGAGCGAGAGCGGCCGTCATCCCTGCGACGGCCAGGAGGAGGGTCGTTCGACTGCCGAGACGTTGCGTGGCGGCTCCCGCGATGGTGTTGCCGACGACGGCGCCGACGCCGAAGACGAGGAGCAGGGCCGGGAAAGCACCAGGGTGTGTTGCGGTGACCGGGCCGAGCACCGGGCCTATGTACGTGTACACCAACTGTTCCGCCGTCGCGGTCAGCAGCGAGACGACCAGCACCGCCCGGTCCGGCAGTCTGAAGGCGTACGGCTTCGGCGCCGGCCGACCCGGCGGCGGCAGCGGCGGCAGCCACGCGGCCACCGAGGCCAGCGCGGCGAGACCGAGCACGCCTGTCAATTCCAGCGTTGCGCGCCAGCCCAGCTCAGCGGCAACCTGGGTCCCGAGTGGGACGCCGAGGACGGCCGCGGCTGTCAGCCCGCTGACGACGGTGGCGAGCGCTTTCCCGCGCAGGTGCGCCGGCACGAGGCTGGAGGCCGCCGCCGACGCCTGCGGGGTGAACGTCGCCGCTCCCGCCGCGGAGACGATCCGGCCGGTCAGCACAACCGCGTACGAGTGCGCGGTGGCTGCCACCAGGCTCCCCGTGCAGAACACCCCGAGTGCCGCCATCAGTACCGCTCGTCCCGACCACCTGCGGACGGCCAACGCGCTGACGGGGGCCAGCATCGCGTACACCACCGCGAAGACGGTGATGAGTTGTCCGGCCGTGCCGATCGGCACGGCCAGGTCCCGCGCCAGCCCCGGCAGCACTCCAGCGGTCACGTACGCGTCGGTGCCGACGGCGAAGGCGCCCGCGGTGAGGACCCACAGAACCGGTGGCACCCGCGCGCTCACCTCAGCGCGAAGCGCAGCGCCGCTGCGGTGCGCCCCTCGATGACGTCGGCCACGTAGGCGCCCCAGGCCGGGCCATGCTTGAACCCGTGGCCGGAGTCGCCGCCGACGATCCAGACGTCAGGGCGCGCCGGGTAGCGGGCCAGGATGAAGTGCTGGTCGCCTGTAAGGGCGTACTGGCACGGCTCGCGACCGGCGGCGGGGGCGTCGGCGAGGTCGGGGAGACGGACCCGCAGGTACCGGCGGACGGCCTCGGGCAGCCCGCCGGGCGGCAGTTGTGCTGACGAGTCCCAAGGCGTTTCCGTGTCGGGGACCACTTTCACCCCCGACTCGCCGACGGCTGGCACCCCGTAGTAGCCGTGCGCCCGGTCCAGCCACGCCGGCTGGTCTGCGGAGGCCCACATTCGCCTCGGTCGGACGTACCAGCTGTCTTGCCGGACCGGCCGCACCGAGGCCAGTCCTGGGAACAGCGTGGGCAGCGCGGTCCCGACGGCCCACACCGTCACATCGGCGGCCAGTCGCTCTCCGTTGAGCAGTGCCGCTCCCTCGTGGGGGTATGCGGTACCCGGCAGCAGCACGACACCCCGGTCGCGGGCGGAGTCCGCGAGGGCTAGCAGCGCTTCGCGGGCACGTAGCACCGCGCCGCCGGGTTCGAAGAGGACGGTGCCGCTCTTGCTGCCGTCGAAGCCGGGAAAGCGCCGCTCGACGGCGCCGGGCGGCACGGTCTGCACGGGTATTCCGAGACGGCGCAGATGGTGGGTGCTGGCCCGCTCCCACTCCCCGGCGTCGGGAGGGGGCGGACCGAGGATGAGAACGCCGGTCGGCAACACGAGCCGACGCCCGGACTCCCGCTCCAGTTCCTCCCACATGATCCGGGCGTGCCGGGCCAGGGCCGGGTAACACGCGTCGTCGCCGTGGGAGTGGCGCAGAATCCGGGTCTCGGCGGCCGAAGGGCCTTGGGTGCCGGGGTGATTGCTGTCGACGACGCGCACCGACCAGCCTCGGCGGCCGAGTTCGCGGGCGGTGGCGAGTCCGAAGATCCCCGCTCCCACGACGACCGCCGAATCGCCGCTCCTGCGTCGGCGCTGCGGCTCGGTACGGTTCCAGGGGGCCGGCGCGCCGGCCGCGTGGCTGGAGGTCTCCGCCCTGTGGTTCGCGGCGCTCACCGCCGACGCCGGACGGGCGCGATGGAAGGGCCGGTCACCGGCGCATCACCTGCTCCTCGATGTCCACGGGCAGCGGCTGGAAGAAGGACGGCCGTGCCTCGACGGCCCGTCCGGCGGTCGGCGGCCGCACGCCGTCCCACTGCGGCGTGCCGTGCTCCCCGAGGGCGGTCCACAGATGTGCGGCGAATTCCGGCATCACGGGGTGGGCAAGTTGTGCGAGGGTGCGTGCGGCGGCGGCCTCGGCGGCCAGAGCTGCGCCGGGCCGGGCGTCTCGGGTGCGTTGCTGGCCAGCGGCGAAGTCCCGTGCGCAGCGGACGAGTTCACACAGCAGGCGGGTGGCCCGGCGGGGTGAGAACTCCGCAGCGCCGTAGGCGAGCAGGCAGTCCTCGGCGATGCGTCCCAGCAGGTCGAGGAAGCGAAGTTGGGAGCGTGAGGCATCGGCCAACTCCGGCACCCGTCCGGCCGCCTGGCTCTCGATCCGGGCGAAGAGGTCCCCGAGCCAGCCCTGCCAGGTGTCCGCGAGTTCCCCGTCCACGAGTTCGTGGAGGCGCTCCCAGCCGAACGAGGTGCGGTCGCTCTCGGGCCGGTCGTGGGCGATGACGAAGCGGGTGACGGAGGGAGGGACGACGCGCAGCAGATCGCCGGCCCAGATGGCATGGCGGCGGCTGGTGGAGAACTTCGAGCCGCCGAGCTGGTAGAACTCGTTGGTCAGCAGAGCGGTGGGCAGCCGCAGCGATGGGTCGTAGGCCATCAGCAGGGCAGGTTGGAGCACGGCGTGGAAGTAGCCGTTGTCGAAGCCGAAGAACTGCACGATCTCGGTGGCCGGATCATTCCACACGGCACGCCACTCCTCCGGGGCGCGCCCGGCGGAACGCAGCGCCTCGGCCAGCTCCGCGAAGTAGCCGGGAAGCATCTCCGCCCAGACGTAGACGCGCTGGTCCTCGAAGCCCGCGACGGGCATCTCGATGCCCCAGTCCGTCGGGTGGCTCACGGGGATCTCCGGCAGCCCGCAGGCGAGCATGTCCGCGCAAAGGGCCTCCAGTTGGGGGCTGAGCTGAGCGGAATGATGGAACGCGCTCAACCGGTCGGCGTAGTCGGCCAAGGGGAACACCAGCCGGGTGACGGGCTGTTCACGCGGCGTGCCGCCGCAGGCGTTGCAGACCGGAGCCACCAGATCGGTACAGGCGTTGGGCAGCGCACAGTTCTCGCACGAGTTGCCGTCGCTGGTGGCACCGCAGTGCGGGCACTTGCCCGTGACATGCGCCTCGAAGAGATAGCGGTCGCAGCCGCCGCAGAACAGCGCGGGCTCGGTGCGCGTTCGCAGGGCGCCGCGTTCGTGGAGGCGGGAGAAGAACTCCCTCACGAGGGCGCGATGGAGCTCCGAGTGCTGGGGCCGGACGGTGACGTCGGGGGCGAAGCCGGCGGAGGCGAAGATCCGTCCGATCTCGTCGGCAAACCCTTCCGCCATGACGAGCGGGTCCACGCCGTCGCGCCTGGCTTTGGTGGGTACGTAACTCTGGTGGAGGTCGGAACCGGTCAGGTAAAGGGCGTCGCCGCCTTGGAGGCGGCGGGCCCGCACGAGTATGTCGGCGCCGGAGTACGGGCCGGAGAGGTGGCCGAGATGCAGGTCTCCGTTGGGGGTGGGAGGGGCGGCAGTAGCGAGCGTGAGAGGCGTCATGCCTGCGGCTCCGTCAGGTTTGTGGGTCACAGGTCGATGGGGCCGTGGTCGGTCGGCCAGTAGACGGAGAGAAAGACCAGCCGCTCCGTGGTGCTGTCGTTGCGTACCTGGTGGTGGCTGCCGGCGGGTAGCAGGGCGGTGGTGTCGGGTCCGACCGGGCTTTCCTCGCCGTCCGTGATCAGCACTCCGTGGCCGGAGACGAAGACGAACATCTCGTGGTCGTCGTGGTGATGCGGCTCGGTGGCACCGCCGGGCTCGACCACTGCCCGGCCCACGCCCCAGGGGGCGAGTTCCTGGCCGCCGTGCGGGTAGATCTGCTGGTAGCGGATTCCGTAGGCGTCGAGCAACTGGTCCTCGCCGGTCTTCCTGATCAGCATGGCTTCTCCGGAACTGGTGGGGTCAGGGGTGTTCAAGGGCACGGGACCTCAGGTGCGCGGTGACTGCCGAAGGTGGTGAAGGCGGTGCGGTCGGGCAGCCGGTAGATCTCGCGCCCGGTCAGGGAGTTGAGGATGACCGCGGAGCGCCACGCGGCGAGGCCCAGGTCGGGGGCGCCGACCCCGTGGGTGTGCCGCTCGGCGTTCTGCACGTAGACCGAGCCCGCCACCGGGCCGTCGAAGACAAGGCGGTATTCCGCGTCCACCACCGGTCGCCCGAGGTGGTCCCGTACGAAGTCCCCCTCGATGCCCTTGAGCAGGGCCTCGGCCGACCGCTCGGTGTAGCCGGTGGCCAGCACGACGGCGTCGGTGCTCAGGGTGTCGGCGCTGTTCTGCTGGACGTGCTCGACCTCCAGGTCGATCCTGCCGCCGCTGAGCTGTCCGGTGCGCACCGCAGTCGCCGGCCGCAGCAAGACGTCCGGCCACTCTCCGTCCGTGCTGCGGCGGTAGAGCTCGTCGTAGATCTCCGCGATCGTCTCGGCGCTGATCGCCTTGTACAGCTGCCACTGCATGGGCAGGAGTTGCTCCCTGATGCGCCCGGGGAGCTGCCGGAAGAAGCGGATGTAGTCCGGGGTGAACTGTTCCAGTCCCAGTCGGGAGTACTCCATCGGCGCGAACGCGGGCGAGCGGGATATCCACTGGATGCCCTCACGCCCTACGGGCCGCGCGCGCAGGAGGTCGAGGAAGACCTCCGCACCCGACTGGCCGGAACCGATCACCGTCACGCTGGGCTTCTTCAGCAGGGCCGCCCGGCGGCCGAGGTAGTCCGCCGAGTGCAGCACCGCGTCACCGCCGGTCTCGACCAGGTGCCGTAAGGGGGCGGGCACGGCCGGCTCGGTGCCGATGCCGAGCACGACATGGCGGGCGCAGCGGCGCCCTGCGACGACCTGCCCGCCCGGCCGGTCCTCGTGCGTGAAGTCCACGGCGAACACCTGCCGCCGGTCGTCCCAGGTGATTGACTCGACCCGGTGGCCGAATCGGCACTGCGTGAGGGAGTTGCTCACCCAGCGGCAATAGGCTTCGTATTCGGCACGGTAGATGTGTGAGCGCTCGGCGAAGTAGAAGGGGAAAAGACGCTCTGCGGCACGTAAGTAGCTTAGGAACGACCAGGGGCTGGACGGATCCACCAAGCTCACCAAATCGGCCAGGAATGGCACTTGGAGGGTCGTTCCGTCCATCATCAGCCCGGGATGCCACCGGAAGTCGTGCGCGCACTCGAAAAACGCGGCACGCAGGCCCGGGACGCGGTCGGCCATCGCTGCCAGCGAGAGGTTGAACGGTCCGATACCCACGCCGATCAGGTCTAACGGCGGGTTCGAGTCCACATCAGTCGTCATCATCGTCTCTTACCGGTAGGAGGCAGCTCGTCCCGGAGACCCGGGTGCTCGTCGCCCATCGGCGGCTCGGGCGTCCGGATCCAGAGCAGGACAAGCAGCCCGGCCAGGGTGTGGATGGCGTGAAAGAACGCCACACGGAACCAGGAGTCCGGGCTGCGTTCCGATGATTCAGGGTGAATTGCTTTCGGTTCCTCACTGTGGACCCGCCTCGGTGAGGTTGGCAAGCGTTCCCCCGCAGGACGGCGAAAAGATGGCGGAATACTTTCCACGTATTCAGATTCCCTGGCACCGTTGCTGACATTGGGTTAGCCTCGACTGTCGCGAGGAGCCGTCGCTCGCTGCGCAGATACTTCATCGCGTAGCGGTGCGGCAGTGGCGCTACGCCGGTCGCCGGTCTCCAACGGAGATAACGCCCCACACCTCAACCGAACAATCCAGAAAACAAAGGAGGGGAAAGGAAGGTCTCACTCGACCGTGTCCCCGCTGCCATAGCCTGTCGCCGCACGCGTCGACGTACTGACCGGGCACCGCCCCGGCCGGCCGCCCCTGACCCCGCAGCCCCGACCGCCGGAGAGATGTGACATGAGCCGACCGCCCCTGGACCGCATCCTGCCGGAAACCGAATTCACCCGTCACCGGCGCCTGCGGGAGCAGGGCAGCCGCGACCGCGCCGACCTCGACACCATCCTCAGAGCCGGCCTGCTGTGCCACCTCGGCGTCGTCGTGGACGGCCACCCCATGGTGATCCCGACCGTCTACGGCTGCGACGAGGACACCGTCTACTTCCATGGCTCGGTCGCCAGCCGCAGCCTGGTCGCCGCGCCGCAGGCCACGGTCTGCCTGACGATCACCCACCTCGACGGCCTGGTGCTCGCCAGGTCCGTCTTCGAGCACGGGGTCAACTACCGCAGCGCCATGATCTACGGCGTTCCGCGAGCCGTCACCGACCCGGAGGAGAAACTCGCCGGCCTGCGCTGTCTCACCGAGCACATCGCTCCTGGCCAATGGGACTACGCCCGCCGACCCAGCCGCAAGGAACTCGCCGCCACCGTCCTGCTCGCGCTGAGCCCGGCGCAGGCGTCGGTGAAGATCCGCACCGGCGCACCGGACGACGGCGCCGGGCCGGACGGCGAACTGCCGGTCTGGGCAGGGGTGTTGCCCCTGAACGCGGCGTGGGGCGAGTTGCGGCCCGACCCGCTGCTGCCCGACTCCGTCCCGGTCCCCGCCCACCTCGCCGCCCTGGCCCACCAGCGGTTCGGGCAGCCGCCCGTACCCGGTCCGCAGTAGCCGCCGAACGGCCGTACGAACCGGGTAGCCGCCGGTCGGCACCCGCCTCGAATCGGAGCCCACCATGAACCTGTCCGCACCCGCGGCACCCGACACCGCCGCGATCCTGCGCCGCCAGCAGGCCCGCGAGTCCTCCGCCCGCACCTACGCCCGCTCGTTCCCGATCGTCCCGGTGCGGGCGCACGGCATGGTGGTGCACGGCGCCGACGGCCGCCGGTACCTGGACTGCCTCTCCGGCGCCGGCACCCTCGCCCTCGGCCACAACCACCCGGTGGTGCTGGAGGCCATCCGCCGCACCCTGGAGGCGGGCACGCCGTTGCACACCCTCGATCTCGCCACGGCCGAGAAGGACGACTTCACCACCGCCCTCTTCGAGACGCTCCCGCCGGCGTTCGCCGCCCACGCACGGATCCACTTCTGCGGCCCGGCCGGCACCGACGCCGTCGAGGCCGCCGTAAAGCTCATGCAGACAGCCACCGGCCGGCGCGGCCTGCTCGCCTTCACCGGCGGCTACCACGGCATGACCGCGGCAGCCCTCGCCGCCACCGGCACCGTCGCCCCCAAGTCCCCGCTGCCCGCAGCCGGTGAGGTGACCCGGCTGCCCTACCCGTATGACTACCGCTGCCCGTTCGGCGAGGGGGGCGAGGCCGGCGCCCGGCTCGCGGCCCGTTACACCGAGCGGTTGCTGGACGACCCGTGCGGCGGCGTCGTCCCGCCCGCGGCGATGCTCGTGGAGGCCGTACAGGGCGAGGGCGGAGCCGTCCCGGCGCCCGACGACTGGATGCGCGAGATGCGGCGGATCACGGCCGAACGCGGCATCCCCCTCATCATGGACGAGGTGCAGACCGGCGTCGGGCGCACCGGCGCCATGTGGGCGGTCGAGCACAGTGGCACAGAACCCGAAGCCATGGTGCTCTCCAAGGCCATCGGCGGCAGCCTGCCGCTCGCCGTCGTCGTCTACCACGAGGACTACGACGGCTGGCTGCCCGGCGCCCACACCGGCACCTTTCGGGGCAACACCCTGGCGATGGCGGCCGGCGCGGCCACCCTCCGCTTCGTCGCCGCGGAGAACCTGCCCGCCCGCGCCGCGCACCTGGGCAGCCGCATCAGGGAACGCCTCGACGTCCTGCGTGCCACACTGCCCGCCATCGGTGACGTCCGCGGCCGAGGCCTGATGCTCGGCGTCGAACTCGTCGATCCCACCGGACAGCCCGACATCCGCGGCGCGCTGCCGC
>CBFHCJ010000169.1:0-10825 GCA_965654005.1 uncultured Streptomyces sp.
GAAGAGGACGAAGCCGCGGAAGGTCAGGCCCTGTTCGTCTGCGGGGGTGTCGGGGCGGGTGCGGGCGGGGCGTTCGGCGGTGGCGACCGCGAGCAGCCGCAGACCCTCGTCCGCCTCGCGCGCCGCCCGCGCCAGCAGCCGGTTCCGCTCGGCGGGCTCCAGCGTGCAGCGTTCCAGTACGGCCTCGGCGGCGCCCTTGACGACGAGGGTGTGCATGCCGAGCCGGCCGCGGACCACGGCGGTGGCGAGCCTGCGGACCGGGTCGAACGGCAGGGCCGCCACGCCCTCGTACGGTTCCAAGGCCCCCTCGGCCGCGTTTAGGAGCGCCTCGTCGAGGGCGTCCGGGGCGGGCAGGTCGGCGAGTTGGAGGGTCCACCAGGCGCCCACGGCCGCCCAGCGCAGGACCTCGGGCGCGTCCTCGCCGTCACCGTCCAGGGCCCGTTCGACGACGGGCCGGTCCTGGGTGAGGGTGCCGGTCTTGTCGAGGCACAGCACGTCGACCGCGCCGAGATCGTGCAGAGCCGGCAGTCGCTTCACGATCACGCCATGGGTGCGGGCGAGGAGCGAGGCGCCGCGGGCGAGAGAGGTGGTGACGATGACCGGCAGCATCTCGGGAGTGAGGCCGACGGCGACCGCGACGGCGAAGGGGAGCGTCTCCAGGCCCCGGCCGCGGAGCGCGGCGTTGGCCATGAGGACCAGCGGCGGGGTCAGCAGCATGAACCGGATCAACACCCAGGAGATGCCGTGCACGGACCGGTCGAAGGCGCTCGCCTCCCGTCGGGCGGGCGTGCCGTGGGCCCGGGCGAACCGGGTCCGGACCCCCGTCTCCAGGACGAGCGCGGTGCCGCCGCCGGAGGTGACGCTGCTGCCCTGGAAACACAGGTGGGGCTGGTCGAACGGCCCGCGGTCATACGCCCCTGGCGTGTCGACCGCGCTCTTGGCGACCGGCGCCGACTCGCCGGTCAGCGTCGCCTGGCGCACCGTCAGACCGGCCGCGCGCAGCAGCCGTACGTCGGCCGGGACCAGATCGCCGGATGCGAGCCGGACCACGTCGCCCGGCACCAGCTCGACGGCGGGTATCTCCCGCTCCACGGGCAAGCGTTCCGCGTCCGGGCGGCGCAGTACGGTCGCGGTGGTGGCGACCAGGTCGCGCAGTGCGGCCATCGAGCGGTCGGCCCGGTGCTCGCCGGTGGCCCGCAGGACGCAGCTGACCACGACGAGGGAGAGGATCACACAGGCGGTGCCCCAGGCGGTGACGGTCGCCGAGACCAGGCCGAGGCAGAGCAGGACCGTGGTGAACGGGTCGCGCGGTCCGCGCACGAACAGGCGGGCCCAGGAGGGCGTACGGGCCTCGGGGAGCACGTTCTCCCCGACGTACGCGAGCCGTGCTTCCGCCTCCGCGTCGGTGAGTCCACGAAGACTGCTCTCCAGCCGGCGCAGATCCTGGAGAGACGTGGGCGCCGTGACGCCGGTGCGGGGCGGGGGTGCCGACGGTGCGGCGGTCTCAGAGGCCACGGAGCCGAGGTGCCGGGACGCCGTTGAGCGTGGCGCGGTGGGTGAGCTGACCCACCATGAGGCGCACCACGGTCACGACGTCCGTGTCGTCGACGAAGTACACCTGGCGGCGGCCCTCGCGGCGGGAGCGGACGAGTCCGGCGAGCTTGAGCTTGGTCAGGTGCTGGCTCACGGCGGGCAGCGCGCCGCCGACGCGTTCCGCGAGTCCGGTGACATCGCTCTCGCCCTGCGCGAGCGCCCACACGATGTGCAGCCGCGCGGGCGAGGCCAGCAGCCCGAAAGCGGCGGCCGACTCCGCCAACACCTCGGCGGACGGGTCCTCGAAACCACCGCCACCTGCCGCCACCGTGACCCTCCCCTTCACACCTGGTCGTCGCGCACGAGTCGTCCCAGTCTAGGGGGGTGTGGAAGGGGACCCGACGGGGCGAACCCACGCGAGACGCCTCCGTGCGAACGGCGCGGTGCCCGGCACCCGCCGGCCCGGCGACGTACACGGCGACGACGGCCACCACTCACGCGGGGGTCACCCGCACCCACCGCATCGCCCGCTCCGGGCGTGCCCTCCGGCGCGAGCGCTCACGCAACGCTCCTACGCCTGTGACGGCGTCCAGCCCTGGTGGCGCAGGACCCTCGAGACGTCGGGGGCCCGGTAGTTGTCACCCTTGAGGACCTTGCCGTCGGCGCGGCGGGACACCGTGCCGTCCGGAGCGATCTTGGTCATATTGGCGCGGTGGATCTCGGCGATCACGGCATCGAGGTCGATGCCGTGCACGAGGGCGGTGCCGTACGCCACGTACACCACGTCGGCCAGCTCGTGCGCCAGCCGGTCGAGCGGGCCGGTGACGGACACCTCGGCGACCTCCTGGGCCTCCTCTGCGAGCAGTTCGCCACGGTGCGCGGCAAGCTTCGGGGAGACCTCCGTCGGCACGGTGCGGGCGTCGAGCCCGAAGGCGAGGTGGAACTCACGGACGAGGGAGGCGGGAGAAGGGTGCATCCGGTGACTTTACCGGTCGGCTCCGGTGCCTCCATGTGGCCGTGTACCCCCTGCCCTGGTCACGGGTGCCCGCGGCCTGGCAGGATCGCGCGCATGCTCCAGGCACACCACCGGATCGACAGACGCCGCGCGCTGCTGGGCTCGGCGGCCGCGTTCGCGGTGTTGGGACTGCTGCTGTGGTGGTTGCTGCCCCTCGGCGAGGAGTCCCCGAGTGGCACGGTCACCTTCAGTACGGGCACCCCGACGGGCGTCTACCAGAAGTACGGCACTCTGCTGCGACAGGCGATCGCCAAGGACATGCCGAAGCTGGACGTACGGTTGCTGAACAGCGACGGGTCGCAGGAGAACCTGCAGCGGGTGGCCACGGGGAAGGCCGACTTCACGATCGCGGCGGCGGACGCGGTGGAGGCGTACCAGTTGGAGGACAAGCCGGGCGCGGGCATGCTGCGCGGCTGCGCACGGCTGTACGACGACTATGTGCACGTGGTGGTGCCGCGCTCGTCCACCGTGCGGTCGGTGGCTGACCTCAAGGGCCGCAAGGTCGCCGTCGGGCCGAGCGGTTCCGGGGTGCGGCTGATCGCGGAGCATGTGCTCACCGCGGCCGGTATCGACCCCAAGAAGGACATCACGCCGCTGCCCGACGGCATCGGCACCATGCCCGAGCTGCTGGAGCGGCACAGGATCGACGCCTTCTTCTGGTCGGGCGGACTGCCCACCAGCGCCGTCACCCAGCTGTCGAAGCACTTCGCGATCCGTCTGGTCCCGATCGGCAGCGATCTGGTGGCGAAGCTGCACCGGCAGGGCGGCGCCTCGCGCTACTACCGCGCGGCGGTGATGCCCGCCGACGCCTACCCGGACGCCGAGCAGGGATCCTCCGTACCGACCCTGGCCGTCGCGAACCTGCTGATCACCCGGGCGGACATGAACGCCGACCTGACCGAGAAGCTCACCCGCACGGTGATCGACAGCCGCGACCGCATCGGTGCCCAGGTGCACGCGGCACAGTTGGTGGACCTTCGTACGGCGATCTACACGGATCCGCTGGAGTTGCACGAAGGCGCGCGGCGGTACTACCGGTCGGTGAAGCCGTAGTCTCTTGGCGCCCGGGGGTGCGGTGGCCCTCGTGGGAGCTGCGTCCAAGGCCGCCCTTCGGCCTGAACGGCCTCGTCCTCGAACGCCGGAGGGGCTTGTCCACGCCACCGTCCTCGAACACCGGACGGGCATGTCCACGCCACCGTCCTCGAACACCGGACGGGCTATCTACGCCACCGTCCTCGGAACTGTCACCGTCACCTTCAGCCCTTGCGGCTCGCGGTGCGCGTATGAGATCGAGCCCCCGCCCGCCGCCAGCAGCACCCGCGAGATCGACAGGCCGAGCCCCGACCCCTTGATGTTCTGGTGTGCCGCGCTGCGCCAGAAGCGGTCGCCGACGCGGGTCAGTTCCTCGTCGCTCAGTCCCGGGCCGTCGTCGGTGACCACGACCGTGGCGGTCTCGCCGACCACCGCGACCGCGACCTCGACGCACTTCCCTTCGGGCGTGAACTTCACCGCGTTGTCGATGACCGCGTCCAGCGCGCTGGACAGGGTGACTGGGTCCGCCCAGGCCGTGGTGGGCGGGCAGTTGCCGGTCAGCCGTACGCCCTTGGCCTCGGCGACCGGTCCCCAGGCCGCGACGCGCTCGGCGGCCAGCGCGCCGATGTCGGTGATCCGGAGGTCCGCCTCGGCGTGCTCGGCGAGCGCCAGGTCGAGCAGGTCGTCGAGGACCTGCGCCAGGCGCTTGCCCTCGGTGCGGACCGAGGCGATCTCCTCGTTGTCCTCGGGCAGTTCCAGGGCCAGCAGCTCGATGCGCAGCAGCAGCGCGGCGAGCGGGTTGCGCAACTGGTGGGAGGCGTCGGCGACGAAGGCGCGCTGCTGCTCCAGGACTTCCTCGACGTTGTCCGCCATCTCGTTGAACGACCGGGCCAGGCGCCTGAGTTCCGGTGGTCCGCCGGCTGCCGCGACCCGGGACTTGAGGCGTCCGGTCGCGATGTCGTGGGTCGTCGCGTCCAGGATCCGTACGGGCCGGAGCACCCAGCCCGTCAGCCGCAGCGCTGCGCCGACGGCGAGCAGCATGGCGGCGACCTCGCCGGCGCCGATGAGCAGCCAGCCGTGCAGGGTTCTGGACCGCATCTGCCCGGTGGGCGAGTCGGTGAAGACGACCGCGATGACGTCGCCGTCGCGGATGACCGGAGAGGCCACGACGAGCCGTTTGCGCTGCCAGGGCCAGATCTGTTGGGGATCATGGCTGCGTCGCCCGAGGAGTGCCTCGTTGAACGCGTCGCGGCCTTCGCCCTGTTGGGGCAGGTACCAGTTCTCGGGCGCGTTGGCCATGGGCGTGTGGTTGCGGTAGAAGACGCCGGCCCTGATGCCGTACACGCTGTAGTACATGGCGAGTTCCTTGCGCAGCGTCTCGCGGCGCTCGTCCGTGTCGGCCGTACGGGAGCCCGTGGGCGGGTCGGTGACGAACTGGGCGAGAGCCGCGAAGCGCGCGGTGTCGTCGATGCGGTCCACGACGACCCGCTGCTGCTCCGCGGCCGCGACGCTCACCGCGAGCGGGCCACCGAGCGCCAGCAGTAAGGCCGCCATCAGGACGATGAGCAGCGGGAGAAGACGTGTGCGCACCCGTCCCCGCTATGCGGCCGGGGCGACGAGCCGGTATCCGACGCCGCGCACGGTCTCGATCAGCGCGGGCATGCGCAACTTGGAGCGCAGGGAGGCGACGTGCACCTCCAGAGTGCGCCCGGTCCCCTCCCAACTGGTGCGCCACACCTCACTGATGATCTGCTCGCGGCGGAACACCACTCCGGGGCGCTGGGCCAGCAGGGCGAGCAGATCGAACTCCTTGCGGGTCAGCTGGACCACGGCACCGTCCACACTTACCTGGCGCGTGGGTAGTTCGATGTGCACGGGCCCGAGGCGCAGCACGGTCTCGGGGGCACCGGTGTCGTCCGTGTGCGGGGTGCGTCGGCTGACGGCGTGGATACGGGCCAGCAGCTCCCCTGTGTCGTAAGGCTTGACCACGTAGTCGTCGGCACCGAGGTTGAGGCCGTGGATCCGGGAGCGCACATCGGAGCGCGCGGTGACCATGATCACCGGGGTGCCGGTGCGCTTGCGGATCTTCCCGCAGACCTCGTAGCCGTCCTGGTCGGGCAGGCCCAGGTCGAGCAGGACGACACCGAAGCCGGGGCCCTCGGGGACCAGCGCCTGGAGGGCCTCCTCGCCGCTGCGGGCGTGCGTGACGTCGAAGCCGTGCCGGGCCAGCACCGCGGACAAGGCCGCCGCGACGTGGTTGTCGTCCTCCACGAGAAGCAGTCGCATGCCGGCCCCCTCCGGTTCCTCGGCCCTACGGTCCCTGTCCGCTCCCGGCCTGTACAAGAGCGCGCTCTCGCCTTGTACTGGAAGGCGTCACGCACTTGTACGGCGGAGCGTCACGCCTCGCACAGCGGAGTGTCCCGCCCTGTACGGGAAACGTCACTCTCACGAACGCGTGCTCACGCACGCGTGCACCATGGCAGTCACTCCGATGAACGGGGACGGCGTCAAGAGGGTTCTGGTTGCGGACGGCTTCCGTTACCCAGCCGGTACGCGCCCGGCGCGCCTGGATACGGCCCGTGTCGAGGCGCTATCGGATTGTGATGCTCAGATCTCCCTCAGATGTGATGACGTTGGTCCGACGGCGTCATTACTGTCCTCCGAAACCGAGCGAGGACGGAGCCAGTCAGCAATGACCGAAGTATCGGTGGCCAAGGACTCGGTGGCCGCGACCGACGAACTGGTCGTCCTGAAGAGCGTCAACAAGCACTTCGGCGCGTTGCACGTGCTCCAGGACATCGACCTGACCATCGCGCGTGGTGAGGTCGTCGTGGTCATCGGCCCCTCGGGGTCCGGGAAGTCCACCCTGTGCCGCACCATCAACCGCCTGGAGACCATCGATTCGGGCGCAATCCTGATCGACGGCAAGCCGCTGCCCGAGGAGGGCAAGGAGCTGGCCCGGCTGCGCGCCGACGTCGGGATGGTCTTCCAGTCCTTCAACCTGTTCGCGCACAAGACGGTGCTCGAGAACGTGATGCTGGGCCAGGTCAAGGTCCGCGGGACGGACAAGCCGAAGGCCGAGGAGAAGGCGCGGGGCCTGCTCGACCGGGTGGGCGTCGGCGCCCAGGCGGACAAGTACCCGGCGCAGCTCTCGGGCGGCCAGCAGCAGCGGGTCGCGATCGCCCGCGCGCTGGCGATGAACCCCAAGGTCATGCTATTCGACGAGCCGACCTCCGCCCTGGACCCCGAGATGATCAACGAGGTGCTGGAAGTCATGCAGCAGCTCGCCCGGGACGGGATGACCATGGTCGTCGTCACCCATGAGATGGGCTTCGCCCGTTCGGCCGCCAACCGGGTGGTCTTCATGGCCGACGGCCGCATCGTCGAAGAGGCCGCACCGGACCAGTTCTTCAGCAATCCGCGCAGCGACCGGGCGAAGGACTTCCTGTCGAAGATCCTGCACCACTGACGGCCCGCACCACGGCCCATGCCACGGCCCATGCCACGGCCCATGCCACGGCCGCGACGGTAGGCGCCACCCACCCACGGACCGACCGCCCACCGCCCCGACGACACGCGCACCCGCCACCGACGGCCCGCGCCCCGCGCACCCGCCACCGAGGCCCGCGCCCCGGGCCCTCGGTCCGCATCTCTTCACCACACAAAGGAAGTTCACCATGAAGCTCCGCAAGGTCACCGCGGCCACGGCCGCCGTGCTCGCCCTCGCCACCGCCGCCACGGCCTGCGGCTCGAACGACAAGAGCGACGGCGGCTCCTCCTCCGGTGGCGGCAAGACGATCAAGATCGGCATCAAGTTCGACCAGCCGGGCATCGGCCAGAAGACGCCGCAGGGGTACGCCGGCTTCGACGTGGACGTCGCCACGTACGTCGCCAAGCAGCTCGGCTACAACGCCAACCAGATCGAGTGGAGGGAGTCGAAGAGCGCCGACCGCGAGACCATGCTGCAGCGCGGCGACGTCGACTTCATCGCCGCCTCGTACTCCATCACCCCGGAGCGTCAGCAGAAGGTCGACTTCGCCGGCCCGTATCTGCTCGCCCACCAGGACGTGCTCATCCGCGCGAACGACAACACCATCAAGTCCCCGTCGGACCTGAACTCCAAGAAGCTGTGTTCGGTGACGGGTTCGACCTCGGCGCAGAACGTCAAGGACAAACTGGCCCCGAAGGCCAACCTGCAGGTGTACCCGACATACTCGGCGTGTCTGACGGGTCTGCAGAACGGCGCCATCGACGCTCTGACCACCGACGACTCGATCCTCGCCGGCTACGCCTCGCAGGCCGCCTTCAAGGGCAAGTTCAAGCTCGGCGGCTTCAAGATGACGAACGAGAACTACGGCATCGGCGTCAAGAAGGGCAGCGACCTCAAGGCGAAGATCAACGCCGCCCTGGAGAAGATGGTCTCGGACGGTTCGTGGCAGAAGGCCGTGGACAAGAACTTCGGCCCCGCGAACTACAAGAACGAGCCCGCGCCGAAGATCGGCAACATCGTCAAGTAAGCAGGGCTGACGTGGTGCGCCGCCCACGGGGGTGGTGGCGCACCCGGGCCTGCCCGACACGCGGAAGCGCGGGACCTCATGTTCGACTTTCTTGATCGTTACGACCTGCTGGGAGCGTTCTGGACGACGGTACAGCTCACCGTCCTCTCCGCGATCGGCTCCCTCATCTGGGGCACTCTGCTGGCCGCCATGCGGGTCGGTCCGGTGCCGGTGATGCGCGGTTTCGGGACCGCCTACGTGAACATCGTGCGGAACATCCCGCTGACCGTGATCATCCTGTTCACTTCGCTGGGGCTCAACCAGACCCTGGGGGTCAGCCTCGGCGCGACCGACTTCAAGGTCATCGACTTCCGGCTCGCCGTACTCGGTCTGATCGCCTACACCTCCGCGTTCGTGTGCGAGGCGCTGCGGGCCGGCATCAACACGGTGCCCGTCGGGCAGGCGGAGGCGGCCCGTGCGCTGGGGCTGAGCTTCGCGCAGGTGCTCAGGCTGGTGGTGCTGCCGCAGGCGTTCCGCTCTGTGGTGGGCCCGTTGGCGAACGTACTGATCGCGTTGACGAAGAACACGACGGTGGCGGCGGCGATCGGCGTCACCGAGGCGGCCCTCCTGATGAAGGAGATGATCGAGAACGAGGCCCAGCTCCTCCTGATCTCCGCGGTGATCGCCTTCGGGTTCGTGTGTCTGACGCTGCCGACCGGCCTGATCCTTGGCTGGGTGGGCAAGAAGGTGGCGGTGAAGCGATGAGTTCCGTCCTGTACGACGCCCAGGGGCCCCGGGCCAAGCGACGCAATGTCGTCCTCACCCTGGTCTTCCTGGTCGCCCTGACCGCACTCCTGTGGTGGGTGTTCACCGGCCTCGACGACAAGGGCCAGCTCGACTGGGCGAAGTGGAAGCCGTACTTCGGCGGTACGGAGGCCTGGTCGGCGTACATCTGGCCCGGGCTGCAGAACACGCTCAAGGCGGCGGCCCTCTCGATGCTCATAGCACTGCCGCTGGGTGCGGTCCTGGGCATCGCCCGGCTCTCGGACCACGCGTGGATCCGGGTCCCGGTCGCGGTCGTCGTGGAGTTCTTCCGAGCCATCCCGGTGCTCGTCCTCATGATCTTCGGCGTCGCGCTGTTCTCCCAGTACACGAGCGTGAGTTCGGACGACCGCCCGCTGTACGCGGTGGTCACGGGCCTCGTCCTCTACAACGCCGCCGTCCTCGCCGAGATCGTCCGGGCGGGCATCCTGGCCCTCCCGAAGGGCCAGTTGGAGGCCGCACTGGCGATCGGTCTGCGCAAGAACCAGGTGATGCGGTTGATCCTGCTGCCGCAGGCGGTCACCGCGATGCTGCCGGCCATCGTCAGCCAGCTTGTGGTGATCGTGAAGGACACGGCGCTGGGCGGCGCGGTCCTCACCTTCCCGGACCTGATGGCGTCCGCGTCCACGATGAGCTCGTACTACGGCGCCAACACCATTGCGAGCTTCACGGTCGTCGCCCTCATCTTCATCGCCATCAACTTCTCGCTGACGACGTTCGCGAGCCGGCTGGAGAAGCGGCTGCGGCGGGGGAAGAAGTCGACCGGGGCGGTGCTGCCTCCGGCGGCGGTGGCCGGGGCCGAGTCGACGGGTGTGGCCGCCTGACGGCTCCTCAGTCCTGCCTCACGAGGGCAGTGGCGTCACGCCACTGCCCTCGTCGCTTGACGGGCGCTGCGGCAATGGGTTGCATACGTCGTGTGATCGTGCACCCCGCTCCACCTGCCTTTTCCCGAACGTTCCCCACGACACCGCTCAGGGCAGGGGGCGCCGCGCCGTGGACCCGGTGATCATCGTCGGGGCAGGGCCCGTGGGGCTCTCGCTCGCGCTCGCGCTGGCGCGCCACGAGGTGCCCTCGGTGGTACTCGACGAGGGGCCCGGCAAGGACGAACAGCGGGCCGCGCGCACCGTCGTCCTGCGCGAGGACACCGCCGCCCTGCTGGAACGGCTGACCGGGGTGCCGCTCACCGAGTACGGACTGCGCTGGACCGGATGGCGGTCGATGCGGCGCAAACAGGTGACGCGGAAGGTCGCTTTCGAACCGGCCGGTGCGCAGCCGGAGCGCACGGGCGGGTACGACACCCCCGAGGACCGGAAGGGCTCGGCCGAGGGGCCCGGCGCCGCCGAGGGACCGGCCCCGCTGCACATCGCCCAGCATGTGCTCACCGGCGCCCTGCGGGAGGCCATCGCCGGCGAACGACTGGTCAAGGTCGCCGTGGAGAGCCGGCTGGACTCCCTCGACCAGGAGCCGTCGGGCGTCACTGCGCACACGCGCGGCCCCCGGGGGACCTGGTGGCGCGGCAGCTACCTGGTCGGCTGCGACGGACCGCGCTCAACGGTGCGCAAACTGCTCGACATCCGTTTTCCGGGCCGTACGGCCGTGGAGCGCCACGCCGTGGCTGCCCTGCGCACGGAACTGCCGTGGCCCGGCGAGGCGTTGCTGCACCGGATGCCGCCGTGGCGGACATCGGGCCCCTCGGGCGGCGAGATCGCGGCACGCCCCCTGCCCGACGGTGTGTGGCGCCTGGACTGGCTGCTGCCGCCGGGCAAGGACCTGGTCACGCCCGAGCTGCTGGTGACCCGTATCCGGGAGACCCTCGCGGGCTGGCACGGGGGCGCCACCCCCACGTACGACCTGCTGGACACGGGCGTCCACATCGTCCACCACCGGCTCGAACACCTACATCCCGCTCGACACCGCGCAGACGCTC
>CBFHCJ010000170.1:0-10821 GCA_965654005.1 uncultured Streptomyces sp.
CACTGACGGGCGCCGGGGCGGTCTGACGCCGCCGGGGCGCCCCGGAGGGCGCCCTGGAGGAGGTACACGGGGCGCGGGGGCTGCGGGACTCCGCCGGGTGCCCCCGAGGACGTACTGCGCCCCGTCGGGCGCCCCGAGCTGCGGCGCCTTCCACCGCGTACGCCACGCCCTACGGCGCCACCCACGCGTACCGGTGCTCGGGCCGCCCGGTGTCGCCGTACTTCAGGGACAGGCGCAGTCGGCCCGCCTGTTCCAGGTGACGCAGATAGCGCTGGGCGGTGGAGCGGCTGAGGCCGGTCCTGGTGGCCACCTCATGAGCCGAGAGCGGATGGTCGGCCCGGTGCAGCACGTCGCAGATGAGGTCCGTCGTCGGCTCCGATCGGCCGCTGGGCAGTCCGGGGGACGAGGCCGAGGGCGCGGTGCGCAGGGCGCCGAAGATACGGTCGACCTGCTCCTGGCCCGCCACACCGCGGCCGCCGACACGGTCGACGGTGCGGCGCAGGGCGGCGTACGAGTCGAGGCGCGTGCGCAGAGCCGCGAAGGTGAACGGCTTGACCAGGTAGTGCAGGGCGCCCAGCCGCATCGCGGCCTGCACGGTCCGCACGTCACTGGCAGCCGTGATCATAATCACATCGGTTCCGTGGCCGTGTTCGCGCATGCGGTGCACCAGTTCGAGGCCGGTCTGGTCGGGCAGGTAGTGGTCGAGCAGGACCAGGTCGATCGGGGCGCGCTCCACCGCCGCGAGCGCCTGGGCAGCGTTGTGCGCGCGGGCGGCGACCCGGAAGCCGGGAACCTTGCCCACGTACTTGGCGTTGATCTCGGCGACACGGAAGTCGTCGTCCACGACCAGGACGTCAATCATCGGGCCTCTTTCTCTCAAGGCCAGGCGAGCTGTCAAGCCCGTGTTTCGGCTCCGCTGTTGTAGCGCGAGCAAAAAGAGAACAACAGACTCTTGCAAGCAAAAGTCGGGGTTGCGCCCAGAAGACTGCTGCCGTGGCCCGCACCACATCTACGGTCCGGGGCCATGAGCGCAGACACCAGCCCCGCCATCGAGCTACGGGGCGCGAGCAAATCCTTCAGGACCCCGTCGGGGGCTCTGCACACGGCGGTCAAGGACCTGAACCTGACCGTCGAGCGCGGCGAGTTCGTCGCCGTCGTCGGACCCACCGGGTGCGGCAAGTCCACGACCCTGACCCTGGTCAGCGGTCTGGAGGAGCCCACCGAGGGCGAGGTCCTGGTGGCCGGCGAGTCGGTCGCCGGAGTCGGGGACAAGGTCGGTTTCGTCTTTCAGCAGGACGCCACGTTTCCCTGGCGCACGGTGCTGTCCAACGTCATGTCGGGCCTGCGCTTCCGAGGCGTGCCCAAGGCGGAGGCCAAGCAGAAGGCGCGCGAGTGGCTGGCCCGGGTCGGGCTCGCGGCCTTCGAGGACCGCTACCCCCACCAGCTCTCCGGCGGTCAGCGCAAGCGTGTCGCTCTCGCCGCCACCTTCGTCAACGACCCGCAGATCCTGCTCATGGACGAGCCCTTCTCGGCGCTCGACGTGCAGACCAGGGCGCTGATGTCGGACGAGTTGCTGGAACTGTGGGAAGGGACGGGCGCCTCGGTGGTCTTCGTCACTCACGACCTGGAGGAGTCCATCGCGCTGGCCGACAAGGTCGTCGTGATGACCGCCGGACCCGCCACGGTGAAGCAGGTCTTCCAGATCGACCTGCCGAGGCCGCGCAAGGTCGAGTCGGTACGCCTGGAGCCGCGGTTCATCGAGATCTACCGCGAGATCTGGGAGTCCCTCGGCGAAGAGGTCCGCATCACCCGTGAGAGGGGTGCCGCACATGTCGCCTGAGGTCATCTCCGCGCCCGCTCCCGTCGACACGTCCAAGTCCGACCGCGCCCACTCACGCGCGCGGGCGGCCCGCAGGCGCAAGGCAGTCATCACGCTTGGCCGCGTGCTGCTGCTTGTCGCCATGCTCGGCCTGTGGGAGGGGTTGTCGCGGGCCAATGTCATTGACCCGTTCAACTTCTCGATGCCGTCGAAGATCTGGGACCAGATCTACACCTGGGTCACGCACGGCACGGCGTTCGGCTCGCTCGGCGAGCAGATCTGGGTCACGCTCCAGGAGGCGCTGCTCGGCTGGGTCATCGGTGTGGTGGCCGGCGTGCTCCTCGGTATCGCGCTGGGACGGATCGCCATCCTCGCCGATCTCCTCGGTCCCTACATCAAGGTGCTCAACTCCATACCCAGGATCGTCCTCGCCCCGATCTTCGTGATCTGGTTCGGGCTCGGTCCTGCCTCCAAGATCGCGTCGGCCATCGTCCTGGTCTTCTTCCCGGTCTTCTTCAACGCCTTCCAGGGTGCTCGGGAGGTAGACCGCAACCTCGTCGCCAACGCCCGCATCCTGGGCGCGAGCGACCGCCGTGTGACCCTTCAGGTCGTCATCCCGTCGGCCACATCGTGGATCTTCACCAGCCTCCACGTCAGCTTCGGCTTCGCACTCATCGGCGCCATCGTCGGCGAGTACATCGGTGCCACCAAGGGCATCGGCCTGCTTGTCGCGCAGTCCCAGAACACCTTCAACGCGGCCGGTGTGTACGCCGCGATGGTCATCCTCGCCGTCGTCGCACTGGCGGCGGAGGGGCTGCTCACCTTCGCCGAGCGCCGCATCTTCCGCTGGAAGCCGTCGGACTCCGGGCACTGATCGCCCGCTCTTGGGGCCGTGAAACGCCGATGACCGGTCGCCCCCTCAGGGCACCCGGACGGCCGGACGGCCCCCGCTCAACGCCCTCCTCGGGCGTCCTTCTCTCCCCCTCTCCCCGGCCCGCCCTCTCACAAGGACGTGAACCGCCATGCGCAAGTCCGCCAGAATCGCCGCCCTCGCCGCCACCGGCCTGCTCGCCGCCAGTTCGCTCACCGCCTGCGCCAATGACGCCGCCACCACCGCTTCCTCCGGTTCCGGCAGCAAGGGCGACGGCAAGGGCGTGAAGGTCAAGATCATGGTGGGTGGCCTGGACAAGGTCATCTACCTGCCCGCCATGCTCACCCAGCGGCTCGGCTACTTCGACGCCGAGGGCCTCGATGTGGAACTGCTGAGCGAGCCGGCCGGCGTGCAGGCCGAGACCGCGCTCGTCTCCGGGCAGGTCCAGGGGGCCGTCGGCTTCTACGACCACACCCTCGACCTGCAGACCAAGGGCAAGAGCGTCGAGTCCGTGGTGCAGTTCTCACAGGCGCCCGGTGAGGTGGAGATCGTCTCCGGCAAGAGCGCGAAGGACATCACGTCGCCCAAGGACTTCAAGGGCAAGAAGCTCGGCATCACCAGCCTCGGCTCATCGACCGACTTCCTCACCAAGTACCTCGCGGTCAAGAACGGTGTGAAGATCAGCGAGTTCAGCCCGGTCGCCGTCGGCGCCGGTCCGACGTTCATCGCCGCCCTCCAGCAGGGCTCCATCGACGCCGGCATGACCACCGACCCGACCGTGGCCAACGTCCTCAAGAAGAACCTCGGCAAGGTGCTCGTCGACATGCGGACACCGCAGGGGTCGCAGGAGGCGCTCGGCGGCCCCTACCCGTCGTCCAGCCTCTACATGCAGACGGACTGGGTGAACAGCCACAAGGACACGGTCCAGAAGCTGGCCAACGCCTTCGTGAAGACCCTGAAGTGGATGTCCTCGCACTCCGCTGACGAGATCGCCGCCAAGATGCCGGCCGACTACTCCCAGGGCGACAAGACGCTCTACACGAGTGCCGTCAAAAGCACGCTGCCGATGTTCACCAAGGACGGCGTGATGCCCGCGGACGGTCCCTCGACGGTCGAGAAGGTCCTCAAGGCGTTCAACCCGAACATCAAGAACGCCACCATCGACCTGAGCAAGACGTACACCACGGAGTTCGTGAAGAAGGCCGCGGGCTGAGCCCGCAAGCGGGGGTCAACGGCCGCCCGTGAGGTGAGGGGGCTGCTCACCCTTCGGTCAGGCCGTGCCCTCAGGCGCGGGTCGCCCAGACGTAGCGATGCTCCGGGCGGCCCGCGTCGCCGTATTTGAGGGTCAGCGTGGCCCGTCCCGTACGCTCCAGGAGTTTCAGATAGCGCTGGGCGGTCTGGCGGCTCAGCCCCGTCCGTTCGGCGATCTCCTGGGCGGACAGCGGCCCCTTGGCGGTCATCAGTGCGCGGCGTACGAGATCGGCCGTGGTGGGGGAGTGGCCCTTGGGCAGTCCCGGCTGAGAACCGGCCGACAGGGCACCGAAGATCCGGTCCACCTCGGCCTGTTCGGCCTCGCCGCCGCTGTCGAGGGTGCGGCGCAGTGCGGCATACGCCTCCAGCTTGGCGCGCAGGCCCGCGAAGGCGAACGGCTTGACCAGGTACTGCAGTGCGCCGTGCCGCATCGCGGCCTGCACGGTCTGGATGTCACGGGCCGCCGTCACCATGATCACGTCGGTCTGGTGGCCGCGCCGACGCATCTCCTGGACGACCGCGAGCCCTGTGCCGTCCGGCAGGTAGTGGTCCATCAGCACCAGGTCCAGACGGGGCAGCGTCTCCATCTGGTGCAGTGCGTCGGCCGCGCTGTGCGCCTCGCCGGCCACGTGGAAGCCGGCGACCCTTTCCACATACGCGGCGTTGACCCGTGCGACCCGGGTGTCGTCGTCCACGACCAGTACTTCGATCGGCTTGGTCATCGCGACTCCTCCTCGGAGATCGGGAGATTCGGGCGAGTTTCTTCCAGGGCCCCCTTGTCCGTCGGTGCCTCCCGGACGGGAACGAGATCCCGGCCGGCCGAGGGAGCCGGCTCCCCCAGCCGACGTGCAGACTCGGCATCGCCGCGTACTGGTTCGTCATGCCGCCGAGGCCACGCGGTGGTCACCGGGGCGGGCGCCTCGAGCGCCTCCGGCAGTACGACGGTGAACTCCGCGCCCCCGCCGTCCGCCTCGCCCACACGGGCGCTGCCCCCCTGGCGTTCGGCGAGGCGGCGCACCAAGGAGAGACCGATTCCGCGCTTGCCGTGCGCCGGGGGCTGCTTGGTGGACCATCCGTCCGTGAAGATCAACTCGCGCCGCTCGGCGGGGATTCCGGGCCCCGTGTCACACACCCTGAGGACCGCGGTCCGCCCCTCGGCGCGCAATTCGACCTCCACGCGCGCGTGCGGTGCGCCGGCGACGGCGTCGAGGGCGTTGTCGACCAGGTTGCCGACGATCGTGACCAGCCCCCTCGGATCGATCAACCGGTCCGGCAGCAGCGTCCGGTCCCCGATCCACAGGGCCACGCCGCGCTCGGCGGCGACCGTGGCCTTGCCCACCAACAGGGCCGCGAGCAGCGGATCGTGGATCTTCTCGGTGACCTGTTCCGCGGTGGCCCGGTGGTCGCCCACCACCTCGCCGACGAACTCCACGGCGTCCTCGTACATCTCCATTTCGAGCAGCCCCAGAAGCGTGTGCATGCGGTTGGCGTGCTCGTGGTCCTGGGCGCGCAGGGCGTCGATCAGACCGCGCGTGGAGTCGAGTTCCCGGCCGAGTTGCTCCAGCTCCGTGCGGTCGCGCAGGGTGGCGACGGCACCGCCGTCACCGGTGGGCATGCGGTTGGCGACGAGGACGCGGTGACCGCGCACGGTGAGCAGATCGGTGCCGGTGACGCGTCCCGCCAGCACATCGGTCGTACGGCCCGCGCCGAGAGCCTCGTCGAGGGACCGGCCGACGGCCTCGTCACCGATGCCCAGCAGGCGTTGCGCCTCGTCGTTCAGGAGCCGTACCCGGCCGCCGCGGTCCAGGGCGACGACACCCTCCCGGATGCCGTGAAGCATCGCCTCGCGCTCGTCGAGCAGCGCCGAGATATCGGAGAAGGCCAGGTCGCGGGTCTGCCGCTGGATCCTGCGCGAGATCAGATACGCGGCCAGCGCACCGATGGCCAGGGCCGCGCCCGCATACGCGAACAGCCCCGGTATCGCATGGATCAGCCGGGTCCGCACGCTGTTGTACTCGATGCCCACGGAGACCGCGCCGATGATCCTGCCGTGCGCGTCCCGCAGCGGCACCTTGCCCCGCGCCGAGAGGCCCAGGGTGCCGCTGTCGATCTCCATGACGTCCTTGCCGGCCAGGGCCTCGCTCGGGTCGGTCGAGACGACCTTGCCGACCTGGGCGGGATCCGGGTGCGACCAGCGCACCCACTTCGTGTTCATCACCACGACGTACTCGGCGTGGGTGGCCCTGCGGATGCGCTCCGCCTCCGCCTGGACGGGCCCATCGGGAGACGGACGGGTGGACCGCAGGTCCTCGGCGATCTGTGGTTGGGCCGCCGTGGTCCGGGCGATCGCGAGGGCCCGGCGCATCGCCTGGTCGTCCAGCAGATGGCTGAGCGGTGCCAGGAACAGCCCGGTGGCGAGCACGGCGACGCCCGCGGCGATCGCCACCTGCATCAGCAAGAGCTGCGAGAACATCCGCCGCGGCATGCCGAGGCGCAGTCGTCGTGCAGGGGGAGAGGGGCTCATGCGTACGACGGTACGGGGACGGGGGCGCCTGGCCGTAGACAGTGTGGCGTGGATCTCCTGTGGGGCGACCATGAGGCCTGTGACCAGTGCCGTGCGCGCCCACGTGCCGCCTCCCGGGACCTGGGCCTCAGCAGGGCGTAGGGGCGGTGACCTCCGCCGTGCGCAGCTCCCGCACCGACACGACATGCATCCGGGCCGGCGAACCGAGCACCGAGCCGCAGCTCTCCGGGCGCGGCGGCAGCGAGGCGCCCTGCGCCACGAGGACGCGCCACAGCCGGCCGTCCGCGTGGGCGACGGTGACCTCCCAGCGGGGGGCCGCGCCGTCCGTGCGGATGACGGTCAGCGGGTCCGCCGCGTACTCGTGGGCCGCCGTGCGCACCGCGAGTTCCGCGGCCTGCGCGGGCCGCTCCCAGGCGGACCGGCCGCGGCAGCCCGCGACCACGACCCGCCCTTCGCGCACCCCCTGGAGGACCTCCCTGACGTGCGGGGCCCGGGCCCGCCCGTACGCGTATCCGAACGGCAGGATCAGCAGCGTGGGCGAGAAACGGTGGCCGCCCAGATGCGTGACCTCCCAGACGCCGTCCACTCCGGAGGCGGACAGATCGGCCGCGAGGGGGCGGCCGAGGAGGGCGCAGCAGCGGTCCCGCTTGCCATTGGTGCAGATGAGCGCGAGCGGATCGCCTATATGGGGCCGCCCCTGAAGAGTCCTGTCGAAGGTGTGCGAGTCGCCCATGCCGAGCGCCGCGAAGTCCAGGTCGAGCAACTGTTCCGGCTCGGACGTCGTGGCGGCGTGCAGCCATACGTTTCCCGGAACGGTGTGGGCCGCGTACACCTGCCGTACGGCGGGTGTGCCGCAGTCCGCGTGCCGACCGGGGCGGCGGATGAGCGCGATCCGCACGCCGGTGCCCTCGGCGGCCCTTTCGAGGGCGCGGCCGAGTGCCGGATCCAGGTGGCTCGATGTGAGCGCCTTGGCTCCCCAAGGGCCGGGCTGTTCCAGGAGCAGCCAGGTGCTCGCGGTCGCCGCGGTACCCACGAGGGGCTCGTCGAGGTCCCGCGACGCGGTCGTGCACATACTCACAGAGGTGAGCCTAACCTGACTTCCTCGGCGGCGACTTCCAGCCGCGCGGACGGGGGCGCATTCGGGGGCCATTCGGGGGCGCGCAGGGCGTGCTTCAGGGGCTCAGGGGCACCGCTGGAGAGCGGTGCTGATGATCGGCGTGCACCGGCCCGCTCGGGAGGCGGCGGCGGACGCAGCCGCGGGCCCTTGGGCGATCACGGACGTAGGCGCGCGGAGTCCGCTCGGGGAGCGGTTGCGGTGGACGCGCTCCCATAGTGCCCGTTTCGGTCGGGGCGGGAACCGGCGAGCGGTGGGTGGTGAGCGCCGTGGCTGATCATTCACTTCGCGGGTGGATGATCGTTTCACTTCGCGGGGTTTCCACCCGCTCGTATCCTTGGTCGGCATTCCATCTCGAGAAGGGGCGCACGTTGAGCCATCCGTCGAGTCCGCAGCAGATCCCGGTCGTCGTACTCGCCGGATTCCTGGGTTCGGGCAAGACCACCCTGCTCAACCACCTCCTCCACCACAGCGGAGGCAGCCGTATCGGTGCCGTCGTCAACGACTTCGGGGACATCGACATCGATGCGATGGCCGTCGCCGGGGCGCTCGGAGATTCCACCGTGTCCCTCGGTAACGGATGCCTGTGCTGCGCCGTCGACGCCAGTGAACTCGACCTCTACCTCGACCGCCTCGCCCGGCCCGCCGCCGGTATCGACGTCATCGTCATCGAGGCCAGCGGGCTCGCCGAACCGCAGGAACTCGTGCGCATGGTGCTCGCCAGCGAGCAGCCGCGCGTCGTCTACGGCGGACTCGTCGGGGTCGTCGACGCGGCGGAGTTCGACGTCACCCGTGAGAAGCATCCCGAACTCGACCGGCATCTCGCCCTCGCCGATCTCGTCGTCGTCAACAAGACCGACCGGGCCGACGACAGCGAGCGGGTTCTGCGGCTCGTCCAGTCGCTCACCGACGGCGCCGCCGTCGTCCCGGCGACCTATGGGCGTATCGACCCCGAGTTCCTCTTCGACTGCCGGCCGGCCGAGGAGCGGCTCGGGCAGCTGTCCTTCGACGACCTTCACCGACACGAACGCGAGCACGACGAACACGACGAGCACGACGAGCACGGGGACGGGGACGGGGACGAGCGCCCTCATCACGCCCATCTGCACGCCGGATACGACAGCCTCTCCTTCCGTTCCACCCTGCCCATGAATCCCCGGCGGCTGCTGGAGTTCCTCGACAGCAGGCCAGAGGGCCTCTACCGGATCAAGGGGTACGTCGACTTCGGCGCCGCCGATCAGCGCAACCGGTACGCGGTGCACGCCGTCGGGCGGTTCCTGCGGTTCTACCCGGAGGCGTGGAAGGCCGACGAGGAGCGGCTCACCCAACTCGTCCTCATCGGGTCCGGTGTCGACACCCCGGCCCTCCGCAAGGAGCTGGAGGCGTGCACGGACGACGCCCCACACACCGATGAGCACAGCATGTGGGGCGTCCTGCGCTACGTGCAGGACAAGGAGACCGAGGCTCCCACGAGCCCCGGCTACCTCGTGGACTGACCTACACAGGACCCGCCACCGACGCGACCGTCTTCGGCAGCGATACGCCCGAGCCATCGCGCCGCGGGTCGAGCTCCGGCAGCTCGGCGGGCATGCCGTTCTTCTGCGCGGCCCGGGCCGGCACCTCGCCGACCCACGCGAACGACAGACAGTCCTCGCCCTTCAGGAACCGCTGGCAGCGCACGCCACCCGTGGCGCGGCCCTTGCGCGGGTACTGGTCGAACGGCGTCGTCTTGGCCGTCGTCTGCACCGAGTCGTCCAGCGTGCCGCGCGAGCCGGCGACCGTCACGACCACCGCGTCGGCCGCCGGGTCCACCGCAGCGAAGGAGATCACCTTCGCGCCGTCCGTGAGCTTGACGCCCGCCATGCCGCCCGCGGGCCGGCCTTGCGGGCGCACCTGGGACGCCGGGTAGCGCAGCAACTGTGCGTCGTCCGTGATGAAGACCAGGTCCTCCTCGCCGGTGCGCAGCTCGACCGCGCCGACGATCCGGTCTCCCTCCTTCAGCGTGATGACCTCCAACTCCTCCTTGTTCGAGGGGTAGTCGGGGACCACACGCTTGACGACGCCCTGCTCCGTGCCGAGCGCGAGGCCAGGAGAGGACTCGTCCAGCGTCGTCAGGCAGACCACCGTCTCGTCCGCCTCCAGAGAGACGAACTCCGAGACCGGCGCGCCTCCGGAGAGGCTGGGACGCGTCGCCGTCTCCGGCAGCTGTGGGAGGTCGATCACGTTCAGCCGCAGCAGCCGTCCGGCGGACGTCACCACGCCCACCTCGCCGCGCGCCGTCGCCGGGACGGCGGAGACGATCACGTCGTGCTTCGCGCGCTTGCCGTCGGTGTCCTCCGCGAACGGGTCGCCGTTCGCCGTGCGCGCCAGCAGGCCCGTGGACGACATCAGCACCCGGCAGGGGGCGTCCTCGACCTGGAGCGAGACCGTCGGGGCCGGGGCGCCGGCGGACTCCAGCAGCACCGTGCGCCGCTCCGTGCCGAACTTCTTGGCCACCGTGGCCAGTTCGCCGGAGACCAGCTTGCGCAGCTCCGCGTCCGACTCCAGGATCCGGGTCAGCTCCTCGATCTCGGCCTTGAGTCTGTCCCGCTCCGACTCCAGCTCGATGCGGTCGTACTTGGTGAGGCGGCGCAGCGGGGTGTCGAGGATGTACTGCGTCTGGATCTCGCTCAGCGAGAAGCGCTCCATCAGGCGCTCCTTGGCCTGCGCGGAGTTGTCGCTGGACCGGATCAGGCGGATGACCTCGTCGATGTCCACCAGCGCCGTGAGAAGGCCCTCGACCAGGTGCAGACGGTCGCGCTTCTTGCCGCGGCGGAACTCCGAGCGACGCCGGATGACGTCGAATCGGTGGTCCAGGTAGACCTCGAGCAACTCCTTGAGGCCCAGCGTGAGCGGCTGGCCGTCGACCAGCGCCACGTTGTTGATGCCGAAGGACTCCTCCATCGGCGTCAGCTTGTAGAGCTGTTCCAGGACCGCCTCCGGCACGAAGCCGTTCTTGATTTCGATGACCAGGCGCAGCCCGTGCTCGCGGTCGGTGAGGTCCTTGACGTCGGCGATGCCCTGGAGCTTCTTGGAGCCGACCAGGTCCTTGATCTTGGCGATCACCTTCTCCGGACCGACGGTGAACGGCAGCTCGGTGACGACCAAACCCTTGCGGCGCGCCGTCACGTTCTCCACCGACACCGTGGCGCGGATCTTGAAGGTGCCGCGGCCCGTCTCGTACGCGTCCCGGATGCCGGAGA
>CBFHCJ010000171.1:0-10800 GCA_965654005.1 uncultured Streptomyces sp.
GGGCTCGGAAGCGACCGGAGGCGCGGCCGTTACGGCGTGTGCGGTCCATGGAGGAACCCTCCTCGATGCGGCGCATCGAGGAATTCCACTCGCAGCGGCAGCCGCACGAGGATTCGCAAGAATGAGCCGAAGAAAATGGGGCAGAGAAAATGCCCGGGAAATGCGGAAAGCATGACCGAGGGCCCGCACCCCTAGGTGCGGGCCCCGGTCACGCGGTCGCGTCAGCGTCAGGCGGGAACGATGTTCTCGGCCTGCGGGCCCTTCTGGCCCTGCGTGACGTCGAAGGTAACCTTCTGGCCTTCCTGAAGCTCGCGGAAGCCGCTGGTGGCGATGTTCGAGTAGTGGGCGAACACGTCAGCGCCGCCGCCGTCCTGCTCGATGAAGCCGAAGCCCTTTTCCGCGTTGAACCACTTCACGGTGCCGGTAGCCAATTCATTTCTCCTTCGGAGGCGGTGTCAGGAACTCACCTTGTGTGGGTTCCTGTTGTCGCCGTGATGATTACCCCGTAGGAAATGAACCTTCTGGCAACCACACCTGCAACTGACATGGACAGTAGCACGGTGTGATCGGTGCTGCACGGTCGATAATACGGCTTCGGTCGGCGGCCGAGGGAATACTTGCCGTGCGCCGCACCTATTTCTCATGTCACGGACACAGATATTGCTACCCACGGACGCGGTTTTCCTCCCTGCATTTCCGCCCGCAGCGCCATGACCGCGGTCGATGGGACACGTACCGCTGCCGTCGTCGTCAGCGCATGGGGACGACGGTGAGAGAGGGTGGTCTTGCCGACGCCCGGGGCGCCGACGATCATCAGGCTCTCGCCGGGTGCCCAGACGGTCTTCTCGCGGGTTCCCCACAGGGGTTCGGCGTTCGCTCCGGTCTCCTTGACGAAGGCCCACCCGTCGGTGGCGAGGCACGGATCGGGCACGGCCTCGCTCCGGCGTCGCCCGGCGGCATCGTTGTGGCCCTGAGCGGTGCCGCGAGTGCCGCTTCGGGGCGGTGCGTCCGGACGGCATTGCGTGAGCAAGGGGCCGTTGCGGCCGTGGAAGGCGTACTGGTGCTCTCGGGCGGTCGGCACCAAGCCCGTGCGCCGACCCCGCTGTCATCCTCCCGCCGGGCTCGGCGAGGTTGCGGTGCTCGTCCTCGAGCCCAAGCATGGGCTCAGGGGAACAGAGACAGGGCCCTCGGAAGGGCACGTCGCGGGGAGACATGAGAGTCATGACGTTTCTTGCGGCCCCGTCCTCCAGCCGTCGGCGGACAAGGCGCACTCGACCGGCATGCGTGCGATCGGCATGACCGACGACGACCGGCCGCTGCGCTGTCTGGTCACGGGTGCCACCGGTTACCTGGGCGGCAGGCTGGTGCCGGAGTTGCTGGCCGCCGGGCATTCTGTGCGCTGCCTGGCCCGTACCCCAGGCAAACTGCGGGACCGTCCGTGGGCCGGGCAGGTGGAGGCCGTGCGCGGGGACGTGACGGACGAGGTGTCCGTGCGCGCGGCGATGGAGGGCATGGACGTCGCGTACTACCTGGTGCACGCACTGGGCACCGGGCGGGGTTTCGAGGAGACCGACCGGCGCGCGGCCAGGATCTTCGGCGAGCAGGCGCGCGCCGCCGGAATTCGGCGGATCGTCTACCTCGGCGGGTTGAGCCCTTACGGGGTACCCGAGCACGCGCTGTCACCCCATCTGCGGTCCCGCGCCGAAGTGGGCCGCATCCTCCTGGCCTCGGGGGTGCCGACCGCCGTACTGCGGGCCGCCGTGATCATCGGTTCGGGTTCGGCGTCCTTCGAGATGCTGCGGTACTTGACCGAGCGGCTCCCCGTGATGGTGACCCCGAGCTGGGTGCGCACCCGCATCCAGCCGATCGCCGTCCGTGACGTGCTCCGCCTCCTCGTGGGGTGCGCGCGGCTGCCGTACGACGTGAACCACGCCTTCGACATCGGCGGGCCGGACATCGTCACGTACGAGGACATGGTGCGGCGGTACGCCACCGTCGCCGGCCTGCCACGACGCGTCATCCTCCCCGTCCCTCTGCTCACCCCCCGGTTGTCCAGCCTCTGGGTCGGCCTGGTCACCCCGGTGCCGGGCGCTCTCGCGCGCCCGTTGGTCGAGTCACTGAGGCACGAGGTGGTCTGCGCCGAGCGGGACATCGTCCGTTACGTGCCGGACCCGCCGGAGGGACCGGTCACTCTCGACCGGGCGATCCGGCTGGCTCTCCGGCGCGTGCAGGACGCGGACGTGGCCACCAGGTGGTCCTCGGCCTCGACTCCCCGCGCCCCCAGTGACCCGCTGCCGACCGACCCCGACTGGGCGGGCGGAAGCCTCTACACCGATCACCGCGAGCGCACGGTCGCGGCGTCGCCACAGGCGCTGTGGCGGGTGGTCGAGGCGATCGGCGGCGAGAACGGCTGGTACTCCTCGCCGCCGGCCCGGTCCCTGCGAGGGTGGCTGGACACGCTGGTGGGCGGTGTGGGCCTGCGCAGGGGCCGCCGGGACGCGACCCGGCTGCGGTCCGGCGACAGCCTGGACTTCTGGCGGGTGGAGGAGATCGAGCCGGGGCGGCTGCTCCGGCTGCGGGCGCAGATGCGGCTGCCGGGCCTGGCCTGGCTGGAGATGGCCGTCGACCGGGATCCGCAGGGGCGCACGGTGTACCGGCAGCGGGCCCTGTTCCATCCGCACGGCCTGGCCGGGCACGCCTACTGGTGGGGCGTGGCCCCCTTCCGCGCCGCGGTCTTCGGCGGCGTGGCCCGCAACATCGCCGCCGCAGCCGAGTCGGGCGCCCCCGAACCGGCCCGTACACAGTGAGGGAGCTCAAGGAACCGTGCGCGTCTCCGTCGCCCTGTTCACCGCTGACCTGCGGGTGCACGACAACCCGGTCCTCCAGGCCGCCCTGAGGGACGCGGAACGCGTGGTGCCGCTCTTCGTCGTCGACACCGGCATCCGCCGTACCGGCTTCGTCGTACCCAACCGGGCGGCGTTCCTCGCCGACAGCCTGGCCGACCTCGACGCGGCCCTGCGTGCCCGGGGCGGCCGACTGGTGGTGCGTGTCGGCGACGTGGTCGAGGAGACCTGCCGGGTGGCGGCGGAGACCGGGGCCGCGGCGGTCCATGTCGCGGCCGGCGTGAGCCGTTACGCAGCACGGCGCGAGGACCGGCTGCGCGCGGAGCTGGCCGACAACCGACGCGAACTACGTGTCTACGACGCCTCGTTGACTGCCGTACCTCCGGGGGCGCTGACGCCTGCGGGCCCCGAGGGCAAGGACCACTTCGCGGTCTTCACCCCGTACTTCCGCCGGTGGGAGGGCTTCTCCGTACGCGGCGTCCTGCCCGCTCCGGACGCGGTGCCGGTGCCGGACGTACGCTCGGCCGGGCTGCCACGTGCGGAGTCCCTCGCGCCAGGCCCCACGTCGCCGGACCTACCCGCCGGCGGGGAATCCGAGGCCCGCCGCAGGCTGCGGTCATGGCTGGACGGCCCGCTGGCCGAATACGACGACCAGCACGACGACCTGGCCGCCGACGCGACCTCCAGGCTCTCCCCTTACCTGCACTTCGGCTGCCTCTCACCGACCGAACTGCTGCACCGGGCCCGCGCACAGGACAACCCCGGGGCGCACGCCTTCGTCCGCCAACTCGCCTGGCGGGACTTCCACCACCAGGTCCTGGCGGCTCGCCCCGACGCGGCCGACCACGACTACCGCCCCCGGCACGACCGCTGGCGCCGCGCCACGAAGGAGATCAAAGCCTGGCAGGACGGCCGCACGGGCTACCCCGTCGTCGACGCGGGCCTGCGGCAGCTCCGTCACGAGGGCTGGATGCCGGGCAGGGCCCGCCTGCTCGCGGCAAGCTTCCTCGCCAAGACGCTGTACGTGGACTGGCGGGTGGGAGCCCGCCACTTCCTGGACCTCCTCGTGGACGGCGACATCGCGAACAACCAGCTCAACTGGCAGTGGGTCGCCGGGACCGGTACGGACACCCGGCCGAACCGGCTCCTCAACCCACTCGTCCAGGCACGCCGGTTCGACCCCGACGGGGAGTACGTACGCCGCTGGCTCCCCGAACTCCGGAACCTCGACGCCACGACAGTCCACCGTCTCCCACACCTCGACGACGCCACCCGTGCCGGCCTGGACTACCCCGCCCCTATCGTGGATCTCACGGTGGCCGCTGCCCGGTTCAGGGAGGGGCGGGGGCTGGCTGGGCCACATGGGGCGCCGTCCGAGTCGACCGGGTGAGAGCTTTCGTGCACGAGGTACTGCGCCCTGACCTGGCGCTCTGCGCGCCGGGCGGGTCGTCCGGTCCGGACAAATGAAACCCCCAGGCCACTGACCTGGGGGGTTTCGCATGGAGCGGGTGACGAGAATCGAACTCGCGCTCTCAGCTTGGGAAGCTAAGGTGATCTAGGGCTCGCTGTGGTCATGACCTGCGGCGGAGGCCCGTGGGAGTATGACGGGCAAGTTCCTTGATTCCCCGCCGTTCCCCGTGGTTCCCCGCAAGATCTGGCACGCGTCTGGCACGACTGCTCCCTCCCGAACGTCTCTGCAGGGATGGCAGACTGACTGCATGGGGGGATCACCAACAAGGGCCTGGGCGCAGTTCAAAGCCCGTGTGAAGGAACTGGGCGGCGAGGTGCTGGAGCCGAAGTGGCTCGGCAGCGCCGCCAAGCACCGAGTTCGATGCCCGAAAGGGCACGAGACCGAAGCAATCCCGAACAGAGTGCAACAGGGGCAGGGCATGTGCCGACCTTGTTCCGGCAGTGATCCGGCCACAGCCTGGGCAGCGTTCAGGGCCCGAGTGAAGGAGCTCGGCGGAACCGTAGTCGAGCTGGAGTGGCTCGGGAAGGATGAGCGCCACCGGGTGATCTGCTCGGAGGGACATCCGTGCAACCCTCGGCCTGGCTATGTACGCGGCGGTGGGGGCATCTGCTCAGTGTGCTCCGGCAATGATCCGGCTACAGCCTGGGCGGCGTTCAAGACCCGGGTGAAGGAGCTCGGTGGAACCGTCGTGGAGCCGGAGTGGCTGGGGAAGGCAAAGCCCCACCGCATCATCTGTAGAAATGGCCATCCATTTAGTCCCACTCCGAACAATATCCGCACCGGTTCGGGCCGATGCCTTAGGTGCGTCGGCATCGACCCTGTCGCATGTTGGGAGTGGTTCAAGGCTCGGGTGGAGGAGCTCGGCGGCCTCGTCGTGGAGCCGGCGTGGCTGGGCGACGGAACCGCACATCAACTGATCTGCCGCGAAGGTCATCGGACCAAAACCATCCCCAGTGGCGTCAAGCAAGGGCAAGGAATCTGTAGACGTTGTGCGGGCAAGACGTGGGACGTGTTCTACGTCGTAGAGAGCGCGAACCACGTGAAGTTCGGGATCACTTCCGGAGATCCTCGTCCCAGGCTGCGGACTCATGCGAAGGGTGGCTTCACTGCCGAGCTTCGTGTCATCCGGGACCTTCCGGGTGATTTCGCGCCCGACTTGGAAGCCAGCGTTCGGTTGGCCCTCGCCGACGAGGACCTGAAGCCTGTGCGAGGACGGGAGTACTTCCCATCCGCGGCCACTCCGCTGATTCTGTCCATCGTCGACCAAGGACTCGGTGAGATTGGCCGCCAGCACGTGTCTCTTTGATGGTTAGCGCGCGTGTGGCACGCCCGCAAACATGACGAAGCGCCAGCCTGGGAGGAAACCCCTCCTGAGCTGGCCCTTCTGTCTGTGCCCCCGGCAGGATTCGAACCTGCGACACCTGCTTTAGGAGTGGGATCGAATCCTTGCCGGGGGGTGCCTGGCGCTGCCGCGCGGTGCTGTTTCCCCTGGTCAGAACCGCGCGGCGAGCCACTTGATCCGGCTCATGCCGCGCTGTATCGGGCAGTCCGCTCACGCATCGCTCACGCACCTGAGGTACCTCGGTGTCGTGCCGGGGCATCTCCATCTCGCCGTAGTGGAGCTGCGGTGCCCGGTTCGCTCTTGCCACCTTCCAACGCCTTGCGATGTCCACGTGGGGCTGGTCGAGGCGTCTATGGGGTGCTTGGGTAGCGCGTACATCGTGGCAACTCAGTTGACCTAAGCCCGCCTTGTCCCGATCCTGGAATGCTCGTCTCCACCAACGCGAGAGGACGATCATGAACGAGGCATGGGTCAACATCGGCTGGGCGAACAACGCAGTGCGGCTCGATCTAAAGAAGGTGCAGGGCGCCAGCGGGCTCGGCGTGATGCAGCTTCGGTTCCACGTAGAAGCATCTTGTCGAGATGAAGCGGCAGCTCAGAAACCGCTGTGGTTCGAGGGCGGGTTGTTTGCAGAGGGACTTGGAACGTCGAGTGGGTATGTGAGACGGCTTGTGGTCGAGGACTCACCGGTCACCCTGCACAGCCTGGCCGCTACGACGAACTTCGTCCTCGTGGCCGACATCGACCATCGACAGCTCCAAGTCATCGAGGAGCATCGCACGAGCGGAGTGAAGTTCCGGTTGCAGCTCACCGGTACCGCCATGACTGATGGCAACCTCGAACGCATCGGGGTGGGGAATGTCGAGTGCGAGCTCACCCAAAGCGACTGGGCGGCGGTCCTTGAGCAGATGCAGTACCGTCGCCTGCTCCTGATCGAGCTGGACGCACCGGACGCCCACCGGTCGACTGAGTACAAGCTGGCTCTCGACTTCTACCGCAACGCCGAGAAGCAGTACCTCAAGCAGGAGTGGCGTTTGACGGTAGAAGCGCTCCGTCAGTCGCTTGCGGCGCTCGTCGGGAAAACAGTTGACGAAGAGGATGAAGCGGCCGATGTGGAAGCTGCGTTTAAGACACTCCGCAGGGAAGCCAATAAGACCAAGATCGGCTACTCGCCGCGCGCCGAGCAGGTGCGGCGTGCGCTCAAGTTTATGTGTGACCTGGGGGCTCATCCGGAAACGGCCGAGACGACCAAGGCTGATGCGTACTCCACTCTCCTGATGGTCGGTGGACTGCTGCACGGGTGGCAGAGCTGATGCGGGGGAGGAGCGTGCAGTCCCCGGACTCGTAGACGGGGCCGCCAACCCCGCGCCGGTTTAGCGTTTTTTGCGCTACTGAATCAAAGTGCCCCGCCGAGCCCAAGGATTAGCTGCGAAATACGGGGTGGTCGGCAGAGTTGCGGAAAATTATTTTCGGGATATCCAGATTTAGGGGTAGAATGTGCACATGGATAAACAATCCCCTCTTGAATTTCCTGACCGCCTAGAGTATGTCGCCCACAAGCTCGGCGCAGATCCATGGATCACCGTCTACGAGTTCACAAAGGGTGAACGCGAGGACGTAAGTTACTACTGCGCGCTCGCTCGTCCCGAGGTTCTGGAAAGATGCCTTGCCAACACCTCGTGGGATCTGCTTGTCGGTCACGGGATGCCCGGCTTCTCGTTCTATGGTGATGGTCGGCATGAGTACCACCGCTTCGGCGGTAACGATGGGGTTGAGCCGTTCATTGTCGACCGCGACTTCCATGGCCTGAAGCCGTCCTATCTTGAGCTGTCCGAGGAATTCAGACACTTCCACAACCTCTACGAGGACCGGAAAAAGGGTGTCTTTATCGCCCTGGACGACAACGGTGATGACGTAGAAGTCGTCCGTATGACGCCGCAGAAGGTTCAGGCTCGGGCGAAGTACCTCAAGGGATATCTGGCAGCCCGCGGCATGGTGATGCTGCTCTTCTTCGAGTTCGACCGTTGGTCTTCGAAGACGCTGGACGAGCTTGGGATTGAAAAGCAGAACGTGGACGAGCAGGAGGCGAACTATCGGTACATCCGGTGGGTAGACATGCTCCCCGGTATCACCGATCCTGCACGCCGCACCATGGCTCGTATCATGGGAAAGAAGGTTGTCAACGGATCTGGGAACCCGCTCCCTTCATGGGCGAGGGACCGTAGCGGCCAGCAGTACGAGGAGTTTGTCATTGGGGTGGATGAGGAGGGAAATAACATCCTTTACACCTGCGACGAGGAAGAGTTGGCAAACTACTTCGGCAAGAACCCTGGTTCGCCTCACTACTTGACGCCTGTCTTCTTCAACAAGGCCGTCATGGCCAAGTACTACAGCGACCCGGCGAAGTACCGGGTTGAAGACAGCCACCTTTACTGTGGTGGATACTGGGGCTTGCGCCTCGACAATAACCACCGGGACTACGTGGTCGTCTACCTGGGCGACCTCGGGAAGCTGTCTCACAAGGAACAGCTCTACTGGAAGAGCTTCAATGTCGTGCCTGACGGAGGCGTGAGCGAGGTTGCGTACCGGCGCGGCATCTTGGGTGAATGGGCCGCTGCCGACGAACCAGCGCTTGCCTTCAAAGCCTCGTACGGGCGTTTCCGCGACGGCTGGCGTGAGCGTTTTGGTTGGGATCTGTTCAAGCCGCTCAAGTCGGAGGATGAGCATTACTGGGCGACCCTGCACGTGCCTGTGAGCGAGAACCAGCGGGAGTTCGACGATCAGGTCATGTCGCTGTCGAAGGTTCTCGTCGAGCGGTTGAATGAACGCGAGATCGCCAAGCACATCACGGTCGAGCAGAACGACAAGGGTATTACGAAGTTTCAAAAGTACCTAGATGGGATTGGGTTTCCTGACCGGCAGGAACTCATCACGCTGCTGCGTAATCTCAACGGTCTACGCAGCGGGCCGGCTCACGTTAAGGGGAAGGATTACCAGCGAGCTGCCGAGCACTTCTCCCTTGACGATAAGGGCCTTGCTCAAGCATTCTCAGACTTGCTTGTGAGGGCGACTGGGCTCGTTGACAAGCTGGGCATTTTCGCGATGTCGAGCGACGAACAGTGAGTCGTGCTCGTTTGGTCTGTATGGCCTGAAGTCCTGCCGTAGGCAGATCGGGCCGCTCTGTTGGAATCAGTTATTGGGGGGATAAGTGAGAGTCTGCTTTCTGATCAACGAAGGTTGGAGCTCGCCGGAAGTCGAAACCTGGGGATGGCTCACAATGAGGGAATCCTTTGTGCGAGCTTTCATGGAATCCGTTCCACGGCATAGGCGTCATGCCCGATTTTCTACGGGAACTCTTCCACTGTGGCGGCTTGCCCAAGAGGTGGGCAGCACTGAAGCCGCTGCAAACAGCATTCTCGGTGAGCACTGGGCAGCCTGGAGCACTCTTTTTGGGCCGGACCTTGCCAAGCATGTCCAATCGTTTGATATCGCGGGTATGGTAGTGGAATCTCTGACTCCCTCGGACGCTCGCGCCATGCACATCCGGCTGAAGGATGCGGAGTGGTACCTGGGAGCGGTGCAAATTCGTCCGGAGATTCCGGTGCACTGGGCGGTTTTTCTGAAGGGTATCCCGAGCCGGTTTCGGATCTTCGAAGACTCCCTTTATTTGTTTCATGCAGGATATGAGTCGGAATTCGAAGACAACCGAGACCATGTGGAATATCGCGAGTGGGAATCTTCCGGCCTCTTCTCCTCTGTTCGCTGGGAGGACTCCGGGGTGCGGGAGACCATCTTTGATCCATACGACAACATGCAGCACTTTCGCAGGCTCGGCGAGGCGGACGAACTGCTTCACGGTCAGTTCTCATCTGCGCTGGGTGAGACCCTGATGCGTTGCTCAGACCTGAACCCGAACCTCACTCAACGACTCCATGCGGCCATCAAGGCGTTTGAGGGCCACGAGACGGCGGAAGAACTGGCGCATGTGTCGTTGTCCTGTCGACGATTCACGGAAAAACTTGCGGACTGCCTATATCCTCCACGTGATGAGAAGGTAAGCGGACGAAAAGTCGGCCAGGCTGAATACCGGAACCGTCTGTGGGCATACGTCGCGGAAAATGTCACTTCTGACACCTCGCGAGAACTACTCATCGCGAATGTCGAGGACTTGGGAAAGCGGATTGACAAGCTGGACATCCTGAGCAATAAGGGGCTGCATTCCGACGTTTCGTCCTCAGATGTGAACCGATTGTTGCTTTCGCTCCTTGTCGTGACACATGACTTGATCTCGCTTCGCCCGCCCGGCGGTGCCTTCTTGTACGAACCGTACGAGACCACCATTCGTAGCTTTATGGAGGAGCTGCGGCAACAACAAGAACTTCGGTCTCAGGATGGCGAGGAATAGAGTTGTCAGCGGCTGGCGCGGATCATCACAGTGAGCACCGGCGAGGCCGGTGACGGCTGGCTCTGTCCGATGTCCTCGTATCCCCACGACTTGTAGAGCGTGTGGACCTTTCCGTCGCCTGCGGCCGGGTTGACCATGAGCGTGACGTACGGCTCGTCGCGGGTGGCGAGGAGGGCGTCGTGGATGCGGCGGGCTGTGCCGGTCTTCCGCCAGGTCGGGCGGACGCCGATCTCCTTCAGTGCTACGGCCGGACGCTCGGTGTATTTCTCGGCCGGCGTCGGGCTGGTGCGCTGCCAGTAGCGGTCGCCGTGCTCGATGGCGTTGCCGTAGGCGTAGCCGACCGGGTGCCCGTCCGCGTAGGCGAGGACAGCCGTGAATCCCGGTTCGGCGCCGTGTCGGTCCAGGCGTTCGCCGAACGCGGTGACCGCGTAGTTCGGCAGGTGGAGTAGTGGGGCGCGTACGTCGGCGTACACGTCGAGGAGGTCGCCGCGGGCTGTGTCGAGGGTGGTGAAGGTGCGCAGTTCGATGGCGGGCGCCGTTGTCATGCAGCCATCCTCCAGGCGGCGCTGTGCTCGGTCCAGGTTTGCACGGTGGAGCTGCCCGGCGCGGTGGCGCGCAGTGCGGCGCCGAACTCCTGCAGCATGCGTGTGACCCGGGCGTGCTGGGTGGCGGCTTCGGCGGGGACCTTCATCGCGGTGGCCGTGGCGGCGTCGGGGGCGCCCTGGGCGAGCTGGGCGTG
>CBFHCJ010000172.1:0-10795 GCA_965654005.1 uncultured Streptomyces sp.
CAGTAGGCGCGCAGGACGGCGAAGTGGGCCAGGCTCATCCGCTCCAGGACCTGCGCCGCCGTCACGCCGTGCTCGTCCAGCCAGTCCTCGATCTCCGCGTCGATCAGGTGGGTGCCAGGCCCGTGCGCGGCATAGCGCTGGAAGATCCTGCGACGTTCCTCGGCCTCCACCACCCCCCCACGCCCGGGCTCGCGAAGCCCACCGTTCTCCGCCGGGGTGTGCAGCTTGGACCAGTAGACGGCCTCGTGCGGCAGCATGCCGTTCTCGCCCACCCGGTTGCGGAGCTCGGCGAGCGGCACACCGGGGACGGAGCGGTACATCCGCGTCGCGTCGTCCAGCGGGTTGCCCGCGAGCGACGGAACGACGTCCGCCGTCTGCAGGCCCGCCAGGACCTCGTACAGCGAGTGCTCGTGAGCGGGCAGCAGCCAGCCCACCAACGACAGCGCCAGCCCCTCAGCGTCCTGGCCGGGGCGGTTGAGCAGCTTGAAGGCGTTCCCCAGCAAGGCGGCGAGGCTGGACACGCCCGCGCCCAGCGGCATACCCCGCCGGTCGTGCATCTCCCGGAACAGCGACGAGGCCGGGTCCACCGCACTCCGCGCGCCCCGCGCCTGGCTCCCCGTCCGGCCCGGCGGAAGCTCCGGTCCCTGCTCGCCATGGCTCAGATCGCCCGCACGCGGGTCGTCGATGACAGCCGGGTCCTCCACGATCATGGTGAGCCCGGTGACCGTACGGTTCTCGGTGCCCTCCGGTGCACTCCAGTGGACCTCGATGCCCAACACGCCGGGAGTTCGACGCAGCTCTTCCAACACCGGCTCGCCCTGGGCGTCGAACGGCACCTGCTCCAGCGGTATCTGCTCGGTGCGGAAACCCAGTACACGCAGCGCACTTCGATCGTCGGTGAGGAACGCCGTGTCCTGCGGATGTGAAAGTCCGTTCGGCCACCAGTACTTGGCGGCCTCCCGCTGCCACGACGCCGACTGAGCCACCACGTTGCCGATGGCGAAGAAGTCGCGTGCGAACGCCGCCGCCTTCTGCGGCGCGACCCGCCGCAGCACCGCGCGCATCCGGGATCGCAGACCGCCCCGCAGGAACGACGCCTGCTCCCGAAGCGCGTCCGCGTCGAGGCCCAGCGCCTCCGCCTGGGGCCAGTCACGGCGGTCGGCGATTTGCAGCAGCAGCGACTTCAGGGTCAACGGGGAGTCCTTCAGGAACGCCGCGGCGGCGAACGCCTTCACCAGCCCCCGGACGTCCCTGCGATCCAGCAGCTCCTCGAGCCGGAACAGCGCCGTCTCCTGGCCGGCGGTACCCGCCGGAAGTGCGTCCTGGAAGAAGACCTGGGCTATCTCCCCTTCGCTGAGGTCCGGATGCGCCTGCTTGAGCACCTCGAACAGACGGGCCACACTGTCCCGCGCCGCCCGCTGGGCCCGAGGATGCCCGGACGCGAAAGACCCGAGTCGTTCCTCGAACGCCTCCGCCTGCGGGAAGTACTTTTCATCGGCATACAGCACCCGCAGCTGGTCCGCACCCGGCGCGTCCTCCTGCAGAACCGCGTCCTCCTGCAGAACCGCGTCGTCGGGGGACGCGGCAGACCCGTCCCTCTCGGCCTGGGGCACCGGCTGCAACGGCGACCTGGTGTCCGCGACCTGCTCCCCGACCGGCTCCGCCTCGGTCTCGGAGTCGGTCTCGGAGTCGGTCTCGGAGTCGGAGTCCCAGACCTGCTCTCCGGCGGGGTCGCCTTCGGCCTCGTGGCTTCCGGGAGTGGCTCTTCCGTGCGTCAGCTCGGCATGGATCCGATCCAAGAGGTCCACGATCGAGGCTTCCGGCTCGTCAGCCTGCGAGGCCACATCGGAGGCGGGCCTCTCGACAACCTCCTGTGGCGAGGCGGGCGCCTCGGTAACCTCCTGATCACCGATGTGCTCCTGGCCGCCCTCATCATCCAGCAGCGCGCCGCCGCCGTCGGAGGACGTACGAGACGAGGCGGAGTCCAGCGGGCCGGTCAAGCCGTCGTCCCCGACTGTTGACGTCCCCTCCCGCCGCTCGACCGGTGGACCGGTCTCGACCGGCGCCCGCCACACCGCCGCTAGCCGGGCATACGCGTTCCGTTGGTCCGACGGCCGCAGCTGCGGTACCAGCTCCAGCAGCCGCCGGCGCGCGGCCTGCTCGACGGGGGCGTCCGCCGTGGCGCCGTCCAGCCGCCGCACCACGGCGTCCACGTGCTCCACGGTGACCGGCCGGCCCGGACCGAGGGTCAGGGCCCGGCGCGCAAGGTCCGCCGCGCGGCGCGCGGTCTCCAGACGCTCGACGGTCAGCTGCTCCGGCCCGTCGAACACCTCACTGGCCAGATGCCCGAGGTGCCAGAGGTCCAGGTCGTCCGCCGCGCCGATCCGCGTGGCGAGCGGCCGGAGATCGTCACGCTTCTGGACGGGCACGCCTGCCAGCCGCTGAAGGGCGCTCCTCAGCACCGCCGCGTGAACCACACCCGCACCCGGGTTCCGCAGGTCGAAGACCGGGAACTCCGGGAACTCCTCGGTGGCCTGGATGAGTTCGTACGCGTCGTTGACGATCTCCCGGGAGGTTATCTTCAGCCGGGCCCCGGGAAGCAGCAGCACCTCCTCCTCCGACACGATAGAGGAGAAGGCGGAGATGTCCCGGCCCCAGTGCCCGGTGAGCTGCGCGTCGACCAGCACGCGGTGGGTCATCGGCAGACGGGTCGGCCGGTCGATGAACCCCATCGCCGTCTGCTTGTTCCGGCTGAAGCTGGTGAACCCCTTGGACGAGAGCTCTGTACCGCCGAAGGTGGGCGAGATGAACCGGCCGATACCGGAGCGGAGATCGCCGAGGGAGCGGGTGCCGCGCCATATCTGGCCGTGCGCGGGCGGCAGTTGGGCCAGGGCGTCCAGCAGCATCGCCGCGTGAGCCGTCATCTCCTTCTCGATGACAGGCAGCAGCGAGTCCGCCGCGGCGTAGAGCCGCGCCTTGTACGGCGCCAGCTCTCCTTCCGTCATGCTGGCGGGCAGGGTGGTGGTCACCTCTCGGATGACCGGGTTCTCGCCCAGCACCGGCGGCAGCGCTTCACCTTCCTCGACGTGGTCGTCGATGGCCCGCCGTACCTGGATGCGCAGCGCTTGCCGGGTGCCCGCGGACTTGAACGAGAGCAGCACGTTCACCAGCCGGAAGGCCGAGCCGGTGTAGGTGTTCAGCACGGCGAAGTGGGCGGGGCTGAGGCGCTCCAGTAGCTGACGGGCAGTCATGGAGTGGTCGCGTAGCCAGCGTTCAGCACCGGGCTCCAGCTCCAGCTCCAGGTCGCTCAGTGGCCGGCCGATGAGCTCCCGGAAGGCTTTGCGGCGCTCCGCGGCCTCCTGCAGTCCCTCCTCGCCGGGTTCGCTGTAGCCGCCGTCCACGACAGGGGTGTTGATCCTCGACCAGTAGGCGGACTCGTGCGGCAGCATGCCGTCGCGGCTCAGGCCGCGCAGCTCCGCGACCCGTAGTCCGGGGATCGACCGGTACATCCGCGTCGCGTCGTCCAGCCGGCTGCCGGCCAGCGACGGCACCACGTCGGCGGTCTGCAGGCCCGCCAGGACCTCGTACGCGGAGTGGTCCTGCGTGGGCAGCATCCAGCCCAGCAGCGCCAGCGCCAGACCGTCGTGATCCGCCTCGGGCACGTTCAGCAACTTGAACGCGTTCCCGATCTTCGCCGCCGTCCCGGACACACCCGCCAGCAGCGGCATCCCCTGCCGGTCGTGAACCTTCCGGAACAGAGACGAATCCGTTTTCATCATGAACTGGGCCTTGCCGGACACCACCGCCAACGGCAACTCCGGACCCTGCTCACCTGGTCCCAGATCACCCGCACGCGGGTCCGGAATGACCTCCGGCGCGGCAACGATCCGGGTGATCCCGGTGACCGTACGGCCTTTGGTCCCCTCCGGCGCGCTGTAGTGCACTTCGATGCCGAGCACTTCCACTTCAGGGGCGGCACGCAGCTCGTCGAGCACCGGCTCGCCCTGCTCGTCGAACCGCACCCGCTCCAGCGGGATCTGCTCCGTGCGGAAACCCATCACACCCATGGCGAACGGGTTCTCGGCGAGGAAAGTCGCCTCACGCTCACTCAGCGCGATCCCCATCCGCGCCCACTCACCCGGGGTCCGGGCGATCTCTCCCGCCCATTGTTCCCCCACCGGACGCCGACGCCGTGAGTCACCCCAGTACTTCGCCGCCTCCTGGCTCCACGACGCCGACTGCGCCACCACCGTCCCGATGGCGAAGAAGTCCTTGTCGAACGCCTGCTCCCTACCGCGCGCCATACGGCTGACCAGCGCACGCAACCGCGCACGCGTGCCGCCGCCCAGGAACGACGCCTGCGTCCGCAACGCCCGTACGTCCAGTCCCAGCCGCTCCGCTTCGGCCCAGTCACTGCGGTCGGCGATCCGCAGCAGCAGCGACTTCAACGTCAGAGGCGAATCCTTGAAGTACACCGCGTCGTAGAACGCCGTCATCAACTCCCGTACGTTGCCGTGTTCCAGCAACGCCCGGAGACGCGACGCCTGCGCACCATCACCAACCTGACCGGCCGAGGTGACGTCACTGTGGAAGAAGACCCCGGCGACCTCGTCCGGGCCGAGGTCCGGATGCGCCTTTGCCAGGACCTCAAGGAGACGCTCGACGCTCTGCCGCGCCGCGGCACGTGCCCTCGGATGGTGGAAGGCGAACGAGCCCAGCCGCGACTCGAACTCCTCCGCCTTCTGGAAGTACGACGCGTCCGCGTACAACGTCCTCAGGTGACGGTTACGGCCGAGCGTGAAGGGCTCCACGACGTCCGTGTCCTCGGAGGTCGGCAGTTCACGGACGGCCGACGAACCAGGCTCCAGCGCATCGCCGCCGGTCAGCGACTCCTGCTCGGCGTCCGACGCCGACTGGGTCTCGCTGGGCCCTGCCTGGACGACGCCGGGCTCCGGCTGGAGCCGACTGGGCTCCTCGCCGGACTCCTGGATTTCACCGGACCCGGCCTGGACCTCGCCGGGCTCCGCCTGGATTTCACCGGACCCGCTGCCGGCCTGAACCTCGCCGGGCTCGACCCCGTCGGTGACAGCCTCCGTCACCGGGCCTTCCGACACCATGTCAGAAGCGGCCGCCTCGGGAAGCTCCTCGCCGTCGACGTGCTCCGGGGCGCCGTCTTCCGCCGCAGTGTCGTGCGGGCTGTTCAGCTCGTCCTGGAATCCGGTGGTACCGGCCGACTCCTCCGCGGGCTGTTCGGTCGGGGCCAGCAGCTCAGCGACCTGGTCTCCGTTGCCCGGCTGCGACGCCGTGTCGGTCGCAGTCTCCGCCGACACCTCAAAGGACGCACCGGGAGTGTCCTCTGAGGTCTGCCACACGGCCGCGAGCCGGCTGTACGAGACCGGTCGGCCGGGCGTCTTCACCTGAGCGACCAGATCCAGCAGCCGCAGCCGCTGCTGCGGGCCGACCGGGGCGTCCGCCGCGGCGCCGTCCAGGCGGCGCACCACGGCGTCGAGGTGATCACCCGTGACCTGCCGCCCGGAGCCGAGCTTCAGAACACGTCGGGCCAGGTCCGCGGTACGGCGCACGGTCGCCAGACGCTCGACGGTGAGGTGCTCCGAACCCCCGTGGACCTCACCGGCCAGACCGGCCAGGCGCCACACCTGCGCCCCGTCCGACGCACCGATCTGCCTCGCCAGCGGCTCCAGATCGCTGTGCTTCACGATCGGACCCGCCCCGGAGAGCCGCTGCAGAGCGCTCCGCACCTCGGCGGCCCGATCGGGGTTGCCCAGCTCGGCCGCCGACAGCTCCGGCGGGTTCTCGACGGCGTCGATCAGCTCGTACCGCAGGTTGGCGTCAGTGGCCTCGGCCTGCCGGGATGCGATCTTCATCCTTGCCCCGGGCAGCAACAACACTTCCTGTTCGGACGGGGACGCGGAGAACGCCGCGATGTCCCGGCCCAGGTTCCCGCCGAGCTCGGCGTGAACGAGCACGGGGTGAGTCATGGGCACCCGCGCCACCTTGCCCAAGAACCTCTCCGCCTGGGTCCGCTCCCGGGTGAAGCTGGCGAACGAGGCGAAGGAGACCTCCGAACCACCGAAGCCGGGCGAGATGAACCGCCCGATACCCGAGTCCAGGTCACCCACGGAACGCGTGCCTCGCCAGACGTGGCCGGTTGCGGGCGGCAACTGCGCGAGGGCGTCCAGCAGAATCGCCGAGTGAGCCGCCATTTCCCTCTCGATCTCGGGCAGCACTTCCTCGACGGCGCTGCGGATCCTCGCCTTGAGGTCCGCCGCTTCCCGGGCGCTCATGTCCTCGCGGTGTTCGCGGAACAGATCGTAGATGGTCGGGTAGAACTCCAAAGTGGGCGGCAAACGCCAGGAGGGACCGTCGAACGCCGCGTCGAGAATCCGCTTGAGCTGGATGCGCAGCCCCGTGCGGATGGCAGTGGACTTGAACGTGAGCAGTACGTTCATCAGCGGGAAAGCCGCAACCGTGTAGGCCATGAGCGCGGCGAAGTGGGCGGGGCTCAGCCGCACCAGCACCTCCCGCGCCGACATCCCGTTGTCCCGCACCCAGCGCTCGGCCTCCGACTCGAGCAGCGAGCGGCGTCCCGTCCGCCCCTCGGCGAGCTCCTGGAACTCCCTGCGGCGCACCTCAGCGGACCGCAGGTCAGGGCCAGGGGAGTTGAAGCCGCCGTCCGCGGGCAGGGACGCGACCTTGGCCCAGTAGACGGCCTCGTGCGGCAGCATGCCGCCCTCGCCGACCCGGTCACGCAACTCGGCGAGCCGGACGCCGGGGATCGACCGGTACATCTGCGCCGCGTCGTCCAGCGGGTTCCCGGCCAGCGACGGAACCACACCCGCCTTCTGCACACCCGCCAGCACCTCGTACAACGAGTGCTCCTGCTGCGGCAGCATCCAGCCCACCAGCGACAGCGCCAGACCGTCGTGATCCGCCTCCGGCACGTTCAGCAACTTGAACGCGTTGGCGATCTTCGCCGCCGTCCCGGACACGCCTGCGACCAGTGGCATACCCCGCCGGTCGTGCATCTCCCGGAAGACCGAGGAACGCGGATCGATCGTGGTCCGAGCGCCACCGGTGACCAGACTCGGCTGAAGCTCAGCACGCTGCTCGCCCAGGAAGAAGTCACTCGCGGACGCCGCGACCTTCTCCGGCGCAACCCGGCCCATCACCTCGCGCATACGGGAGCCCAGCCCGCCCCGCTCCCGCAGCATCGCCGTCTGCGCCCGCAAAGCCCCCGCGTCGACACCAAGCCGCTCCGCCCGCGCCCAGTCACCGGAGTCGGCGATTCCGCGCAGCAACGACCTGAACGTCAAAGGGGACTCGTCGGCGAAAGCAGCCCTGCTGAAGGCCGTCATCAACTCACCAACGCTGCCGTGCTCCAGCAGGTCCCGCAGGTCCCCCGACACAGCGTCACCCGTGAAAACCCGCGCGATCTCCTCCGGAGCACGGTCCGGATGCGCATCACGCAACACCTGGAAAAGACGCTCGACGCTCTGCCGCGCCGCCACCCTTGCCCGAGGAAGCGCTGACACGAACGAACCCAGCCGCGACTCGAACTCCTCCGCCTTCGGGAAGTACTCCGTGTCCGCGTACAACGTCCGCATCAAGCGGTGCGCACCGAGCCCCGGCCCGACCGGCTCCAGTGGCGACGTTTCCTCGCCGTCGGGTGTGTCGTGGCGGATCGGGGTGAGGGACGCCGCGGCGGCGAGAGGCGCGACGAAGTCGTCCTCCTCCTCTTCGTCCCCTTCTTCGTCCCCCTCCTCGTCCTCCTCCGCCACCGTCTCCAGCGGAGCGGGAGCGGTGATCGGAGCCCGGTTCTGCGGCCTCTCGATGGCCGGTGCATCGCCGGCCACCTCGGCCTGGCGCGGCTCCTCCAACAGCTCACCCGCCGTGTCGGACGAGACCTGAGCAGCGGATTCCTGCGACGCGGCCTCCACCGGCTGCGTCACCTGTGCGGGAGCCTGCGTCACGTCCCAGAGCACACCGAGCGCGTCGAAGTGGAGTGCCTGCCCTTCAGGCGCCTCCGTCACGGTGAACCCGCCGTCCAGCCGCTGCGCGAGGGACTCCGGCAGCGGTGCGACCGAGAAGACGAAGTGCGCGCCCAAGCCGCCGATCAGCGTATGCGTCACGGCGGCCGTGCCCGCGCCCGGCAGGAACTCGGTGCGCACCTTCAGCCCGGCCACGCCGTCGATTCCCTCACCCCGCAACGGCACGACCCTCGAGCGGGGCTCCGCGTTGGCGTCGAGGTGCCACTCCAGCACCGCGCCGTGGTCCTCGCCCGGTACCGGCGTCCGCACCACCAGGTCACCTTCTGCGGTGCGGGTGACCTGGACCCCCGCCCCGCCCACCAGCGGCACACCGTCCGGTTCCACCAGGCGCACCCCGCCGTCCACCCCGGACGGGGTGTAGAACCGCAGCAGCCGATCCGTACCCGGCAACTGCACGGTGCGGAACTGGAACTGCCCACCCACGGAGAAGTGCAGCGTGCCCGGGACGACCCCCGTGATCCTGAAACCGCCCTCCTGGCGCGGCGTCACCACCGATGCCTCAATCGGCGCGCCTTCACGATCGACGAGGGCCAGGCGCAGCGGCTCCCGCCTCAACTGGACCCTGGCACCGGCCAACGGGCCCACCTGGTCGACCCCGGAGAGTCGCGTCCCGCTGACCGACGGTACGGTCGTGGGCCGCTCGGCGGTCAGGTCGCCGCCGTACGCCGGGACCTCAAGGAGCTGCCCGGCCGGGACGTCGACCTCGACGGCGGGCGGGCGCTCGGCGGTCTGCGTCTGCGTCTGCGTCTGCGCCGGGCTGCCCTCCCCCTGCCCGTCAGGGAGTTGCACGGCCGGGGCGTCGACCTCGACGGCCGGGCGCTCCGCGGTCTGCTCGGTGAACGGCCAGGGGGCGCCGCTGCGCTGGGCGACGGCCTCCCGACCCGTCTCGGGATCGACGTAGAGGTCCTGGAAGCCGGAACGCATCCAGTTCCAGCGACGCGTACCGGAGCCCACCGCGTTGCCCTCGGCATCGAAGCGCGTCCAAGTCCACGCCCCCCGGGCGCCCTGTTGGGCACGGACCACGCCCCCGTCCGCCGTCGGGTGGTACGTCCGCACCGCGAGGATGTTCATCCTCGGCAGTCTGCTGGTGCGCGTGTCGTGGAAGGCCCGGCTCCCGGCGTCCCAGGTGCGGGTGCCGTGGGCGACCTTGTTCCCGTCCGCGTCGAACTCGGTCCAACGTTGCTTCCCGACATCGTCCCGATGGACATGCAGGTAATGTCCGTCGCCCAGTGGCTCCTGCTCGAAGAGGACAGTGGCGGGCTCATCCCGGCTGGTCAGCGTCAGTCCGCCGGTGGGGGACCCGGCGACTCTCGCGACGCCGCGCGGTCCGGCGATCAGCGCGCCCGCGGCGTTGACCCGCGACGCGGTGCCGGTCGTGTGGTCGATCTTCCAGTACTCGTCGGTGAGGACGCCGGCCTTCGCGCGAACGGTGACAGTCTGTTCCCGCACCTCGCCCTGCGCGTCGTACACCTCCCGCTCCTGCGGCAGGCTGCTCGGCACGGTGCGGCGCAGCGCGAACCGGTCGGGCGCGAGCAGCTCGACCTGCGCGGTTTCGTCCGGCTTCCCCTCGGCGTCGACGAGCTTCGGCTCGGTGGTGTCCGGCAGGCCGACCTTGAACTGCAGATAGCCGGCCCCGTCCGAGAGCCGGACCATACGGCCGACGTACACGCCCTCCTTGCCGAAGTACCAGGTGGTGGCGGCTGCCCCGTCGGTGACGCCGAACGCGGCGTCCAGTCCCTGGGGGACGTCCGTGGCCGGCGTGAAGCGCTCTCCGGACTGGGGGGCATCGACGAAATCCACGGTGCCGTCCGTGAACCTGACCTTCGCTCCCTCCAACTCTGCGGGGATGTCGCCGGCCACGCTGCCCAGGAACGCCTCGTGATGGGTCTCCTCGCCGCCGTGGTAGTAGCCCCACTGCAGACCAGTGGTGCTGTGCGTGACCAGGAAGGTTCCGGCGTCGAGCGAAGCGATCGGAGCGGGTGCGACAGTGAAGTCGCCGACCGTCACGGTACGGACGGACGATCCCGGAGCCCCTGGAGTGAAGACCGGGAGCCGTTCCTGGAGCGGCAGAGCCAGGTACTTCCGCAGAGCGGCCTGAGCCTCACGGTTCATCAGCCTGCGGCCGTCGGCCATCGCCGCCGCCAGAAGCGGGTGCAGCAGGTTCCCGTGGTAGCCGGCCCTCTCCAGCGCGGCACCCAGCTCAGGAGCTACCTCCTCGACCCGCACCACGGGCTTGTCGCCCAGAGCCCGGTCGAGTTCGACCAGAACCTCGCGTATCCCGGACAGATCGGGCCTCTCCCCCGGCCGCACCCCTTCGCCGGACTGCCGAGCCTCGGCGACGACCTGCTGGAAGATCTCGGCGTGGTCAACCTCGTCGAGCTGCTGGCTGTCGAGCTCGGCGATCTCATCTCCGCTCGCCGTTCCCGCTGACAACGGCTGACCACGCTTGACAGAAGCCGGGTTGACAGCACCACCGTCTTTCCCAGGGGACTGGGGCGGCTCCGCCTGGACCGGTCGGGGCCGCACCGCGAGGACCGGGGTGTCGTCGGTGCCGCCCCGCAGCCCCTGTCGCACGGCTGTGACGCTGCGTCGGGCACTCAGGTCCCTGGCCGCCGCGACCGCCCGGTCGATCCGGTCAGGGGCGGACTCGAACCGGTGCCTCACCTGCGCGACACCCATGGTCGCACACTACAGCTCCGCATCGCGCTCCAACAACCCCAGCCCCC
>CBFHCJ010000173.1:0-10771 GCA_965654005.1 uncultured Streptomyces sp.
GGCGGTGGTGCTGGACGGCGCGCTGCGCCGAGGCGCCTCGGGCGGCACGGGAGAGATCGGCTTCCTGCCGGTTCCCGGCACCGGAACGCTGCCGTCGGCGACGGACTGCGAGGGCGGCTTCCACTCTCTGGCGGGAGCGGCGGCGATCGCGGAACTCGCGGCGGGCTACGGGCTGTTCGCGGATCGCACCGGACCCGAGCCGTCGGCAGCGAGGCTCGTACGAGAGGCCGTGGCCGCCGTCGCCGAGGGCGGTGGAGAGGCGGCGGAGGCTGGTGACGGGCTGCCCGGCGCGCCCCGTGCCGAACGCGCCGCACGCTTCCTCGACGCCCTGGCCGACCGTCTCGCCATCGGCGCGGCCTCCGTCACCGCCATCCTCGACCCCGGTTGCGTGGTGCTCGGCGGCGAGATCGGGCAGGCCGGCGGGGACGTGCTCGCCGCGCGCGTCGAGGAGCGGCTCGCACGGATGTCGCCGCTGCCGACCGAGGTACGGGCGAGCGCCTTGGGCGGTGGTGCGGTGCTGCGTGGCGCGTTGTTGACCGCGCGCGACCGCGCGCAGGACGAGTTGTTCGCGCCGCCGTCCCGGTAGCCGGGCGCGCTGGGCGGTGTTGTGCGGCGCGTGGTTGCCGATCGTGCGGGGCGGCGTTCGGGCGAGTTGGTCGCGCCGCCCTCCCGATGGGCGCGGCCGCTCAGCGCGTCGGCCTCCCGTCCCCGTACCGCGCCGCCAGGTACTCCTCGAATGTGCCCTTGCCCACCGCGTTGCCGGGCGTCAGATGCCCGCCGGACCGGAAGCCGCGCACCGCCCTGCCGGGGATCGGCACGGTCACGAGCCGACGCCTGCGTCCCGTCGCGCGCAGCCAGGCGCGGGCGAGGTCCGGGAACGCTCGCACCTGCGGCCCGCCCAGATCCTCGACCCGCCCGGCCGGCTCGCCCGACGCCAGCTCGGCCAGCCGATCCGCCACCTCGGCGACCTCGACCGGCTGGTCGCTCACCCCCGCCGGGAGCAGCAGCACCGGCAGCTTGCTCATGGCCTCGAACACCTGCACGAGTAGGTCGTGGAACTGGGTCGCGCGCAGGATCGTCCAGCCGAGGCCCGACTCCTCCACCAGCTTCTCGACCGCGTACTTGGTCTTGTAGTAGCCGAGCGGCACCACGTCCACGCCGACGATCGAGATGTACACGAGATGGGGCACGCCCGCCCGGCGCGCGGCCGCGATCAGGTGGGCCGCGGCCTTCTCGTCACCCCCGCGCGGCGTGCTCGCGCAGTGCACGATCGTGTCCACCCCCGCGACCGCCGCGTCCAGGCCGCTGCCGCCCTGGATCAGATCGACGGCGTACGGTTGCGCGTGCCGGCTGAGGACGCGCACCTCGTGTCCGTCCGCCCGCAGCCGCTCGGCGACGAGCCGGCCGAGGGTTCCGGTGCCGCCGGTCACCAGGATCGTGGTCATGCTGTTCAGCCCCTTCGGACGCCGGGCGCCCCCTCGTGGAACGCCCTTCACCCGTTACGACCAGACAGCCCCTCGGAATGTGACACCGTTCCTGAGCAGTGAGCGGGAGTGGAGTCCGCGCACTGGCACGCCCCGAACGGTTGTGGGCGCTCCCCCAGCTACCGCTGAGGGTGCCCCCAGGCACCGCACCCGGCGTCCCGGATCGCACAGCCACGCTGTCCCGGCCCGCGCAGCACACCGCAAGCCCGTGAGCCGACCATCACACGATCGAGCTAAACCGCCCTCATGCACACTCCGCGCTCAGCAGTTGCCAACCCCTCAGGAGCGTGCCAGTTGGCGCCCCACGAACTCCAGCTTGTCCGGGTTCACCACCGCCCGCGCGTGGAGGACCAGCCCGTCGCGGACCTCGAACGCGACGACTCCGACGACGCGGTCGCCGTACCGGGCCACAAGCCCGGCCGAGCCGTTGACCTCCTCGATCGTGAAGTCGACGTGCGCCGCGAAGCCTTCGAACGCGCCCACCAGGAACCGCAGGACCTTCTCGCGCCCCTCGATCGGCCGCCGAGCCGCGGTGACCTTGCCGCCACCGTCGCTCCACCAGGTCACATCGGCCGCGAGCAGCCTCTCCAGACCGGCCAGATCGCCCTCCCTGGCCGCCGCGTCCTGCTGCCGGGCGGGAGCCGGTTCGAACCGGCCCTCCGGCGCCGCCACCCTGTGCACCGCCCGCCGGTACAGCTGACGGCAGTTGGCCTCGCTCAGCTCCAGCGCCTCGGCGATCTCGCGGTGTCCGTACGCGAACGCCTCCCGCAGTACGTACACCGCCCGCTCCGTGGGCGTGAGCCGCTCCAGCAGGACGAGCATCGCCAACGACACGGCCTCCCGCTGCTCGGCCGACTCCAACGGGCCCAGCGTGTCGTCCGAGGTGACCACGGGCTCCGGCAGCCACGCCCCGACGTACTGCTCGTGGCGCGCCCGCGCCGAGGTCAGCCGGTTCAGACAGAGGTTGGTGACGGTCTTCGCGAGCCACGCCGCCGGGTGCGTGATCTCCGTACGGTCGGATCCGCTGAAGCGCAGATATGCGTCCTGGACCGTGTCCTCGGCCTCCTCGGCGGAGCCCAGCATGCGGTAGGCGAGCCCGAACAGCCGGGGCCGGTAGCTCTCGAACTGGTCGGCCGTGGGCGTCATACGGTCAGCCTGCCAGAACGGGTCGGCAGGCGGCCCGAGTAGGGCGGGCGGGCGCTCGCGCCCGTCCGTACCTCCGGTTCGCGCCCGCCTGTCCGCGCGAACCGGAGGCCGCGGGCCGGTCACGCCGGGAGCGGCTCCGTGGTCGCTTGACCGGGCTGTCCTGCTGCTCGATCAACTCCATAAGCCGGCCGACGCGTTCCTCCCGCCCGGACCCGTCCGACCGTGCGGCCTGGTGTCCGGTCTCGACGAAGCGGGGCAACGAGGAGGTGCCCGTCTCCGTGCGGGGCTCGTTCGGCAGGCCCGCCGTCCCGGTACGCCGGAGAAGTCCACCCGTACGGTCTGTGAGGCACCCCACACCGTCCGCCCGTATGGACGTCGGCAAGGCGTGGCACACTGACCCTGTACCTAAAGCAGCGCGCTCCGGGGTCGGTGAAAGTCCGAACCGGCGGTTACAGTCCGCGACCCGGTCGCTTCCAGCGACCGGTTGACCCGGTGAAATTCCTGGACCGACGGTTAAAGTCCGGATGGGAGGCAGTGCGCGGCGGGCGGGCATCACGTATGCCGCCGCGGGTCTGTCATGACGACGGACCTCGTCCGGCGTCGTCCTCTGTGTCCTCGCTCGTGTCTGCTGTCGTCATCGACAGGCCCCGGAGTCCGTGCCCAACGAGGCAGGAGGACCCGGGAAGTGTTCACCGGAATCGTCGAAGAGCTGGGTGAGGTCACCGCCGTAGAGAATCTCGGCGACTCCTCCCGCTTCCGTCTCCGTGGACCCGTCGTCACCGAAGGCGCTCAGCACGGTGATTCCATCGCAGTCAACGGCGTCTGTCTCACCGTCGTGGAGCACGAGGGCGACGAATTCACCGCCGACGTCATGGCGGAAACCCTGGACCGCTCCAGCCTCGGCGTCCTCTCGGTCGGCTCCCGCGTCAACCTCGAGCGTCCCACCGCCGTCGGCGCGCGTCTCGGCGGGCACATCGTTCAGGGCCACGTCGACGGCACCGGCACGGTCCTCGAACGCAAGCCGTCCGAAAACTGGGAGCTCATCACCATCTCCCTCCCGGCGGACCTCAGCCGCTACGTGGTCGAGAAGGGCTCCATCACCGTCGACGGCATCAGTCTCACCGTCGTCGAGGCCGGCCCCGACCGCTTCTCCGTCAGCCTCATCCCCACGACCCTCGCGCTGACCACGCTGGGCATCAAGCAGCCCGGCGACCCCGTCAACCTCGAGGTCGACGTCATCGCCAAGTACGTCGAGCGACTGCTGGCCAGTCAGGGGGCCACCCGGTGAACTGGCTCAACTCCGAGGCATTCACGCTCTTCGGCCAGCACATCAAGTGGTCGGACATGATCGGCAACCTGATCGGTCTGATCGCCCTCGCCTTCGGCTGGCGGCGCTCCATATGGAGCTGGCCGGCGCAATTCCTGTCGGGCGTCATCCTCTTCGCGGCCTTCGCGAACGCCCACCTCTCCGGCAGCGCCGGCAAGCAGGTCGTCGTCATGGCCGTCGCCGGCTACGGCTGGTGGCAGTGGAACCGCGGCAAGGGACAGGGCGAGGACGGCCACATCGCCGTACGGTTCGCCACCTGGCGCGAACGCGCGGTCCTGGTCGGCGCCGTGGCCGTGGGCACGTTCGCCGTCGCCGGCCTGTTCACCGCCTACCCGACGCTGTCCTGGGACCCGTGGCCGGACGCGTACGTCTTCGTCGGCACGATCGTCGCCATGTACGCCCAGGCTCGCGGCATGGTCGAGTTCTGGTTCGCCTGGCTGCTCGTCGACGTGGTCGGCGTGCCCCTCAACTTCGCCAACGGCTTCGCCTTCTCCGGTTTCGTCTACGTCATCTACGGCGCGCTCGTCCTGTGGGGCACGCGCGACTGGTGGCTGCGCTCCCGCAGGGCATCGCAGCCCGCCCTGGAAGGAGCCTCGGCATGACGACCGCACCCATCCTCTACAGCACGGACGACATCGAGGACTTCGCGCTCGACCCGGTCGAGCAGGCCATCGCCGACATGGCGGCCGGCCGCCCGGTCGTCGTCGTCGACGACGAGGACCGGGAGAACGAGGGCGACCTCGTCATCGCCGCCGAGAAGGCCACCCCCGAGATCATCGCCTTCATGATGAGCGAGTGCCGCGGTCTGATCTGCGCCCCGATGGAGGGCGACGAACTCGACCGGCTCCAGCTCCCGCAGATGGTCGACAACAACACCGAGTTGATGCGCACCGCGTTCACCGTGTCCGTCGACGCGAGCGGCGCCCACGGCGTGACCACCGGCATCTCCGCGTCCGACCGCGCCACCACACTGCGGCTGCTGGCCGGGGGAGAGGCGGGTCCCGGCGACTTCGTCCGCCCCGGCCACATCTTCCCGCTGCGCGCGAAGCCCGGTGGAGTGCTCGTCCGCGACGGCCACACGGAGGCCGCCGTCGATCTCGCCCGGCTCGCGGGGCTGCGTCCGGCCGGCGCGATCGTGGAGATCGCCGGCGAGGACGGCCATATGCTGCGCCTGCCCGAACTGATCCCCTTCGCCCGCAAACACGGCCTGACGATCATCTCCATCGAGGACCTGATCGCCTACCGTCGCACCTCGGAACCCACCGTCCGCCGCGAGGCGCAGGTCCAGCTGCCCACCGCCTTCGGCGAGTTCACGGCGTACGGATACCGCTCCACCGTCGACGGCGTCGAGCACGTCGCGCTCGTCCACGGCGAGATCGGCGACGGCGAGGACGTCCTGGTCCGCATGCACTCCGAGTGCCTCACCGGTGACATCTTCCACTCGCTGCGCTGCGACTGCGGCCCCCAGTTGGAGGCATCCCTGGAGCGCATCCAGGCCGAGGGCCGGGGCGTGGTCGTCTATCTGCGCGGCCACGAGGGACGCGGCATCGGGCTGATGTCCAAGCTGCGCGCTTACGAACTCCAGGAGCGTGGCCGCGACACCCTGGACGCCAACCTGGAGCTGGGCCTACCGGCCGACGCCCGCGACTACGCCGCCGGCGCCCAGATCCTTCAGGACCTCGGCGCCCGCAGCGTACGGCTGATGACCAACAACCCCGACAAGAGCGACGCCCTGCTCCGGCACGGCCTCACGGTCAAGGACCGGGAGCCGATGCCTGTACAGGCGGGCGAACACAACCTCCGCTACCTGCGCACCAAGCGGGACCGGATGGGGCACGACCTGCCCTGGCTGGACACCAGTGTCGTGTCCGCCTGCGGCAACCAGTAAGAGAGCACTGAGGAGAGACGTGAGCGGCAAGGGTGCACCGGAACTGTCCGTACGCAACGCGAGCGACCTGCGGGTCGCCGTCATCGCGGCACAGTGGCACGACAAGGTGATGGACGGTCTGGTGGGCGGCGCCCTGCGCGCCCTGCGCGAGCTGGGGATCGACGAGCCGACGCTGCTGAGGGTACCCGGCACCTTCGAGCTCCCGGTCGCGGCGAAGGTCCTCGCGGGCCGCGGCTACGACGCGATCGTGGCCCTCGGAGTCGTGATCCGCGGTGGCACGCCCCACTTCGACTACGTGTGCCAGGGCGCGACCCAGGGACTGACCCAGGTCTCCGTCGAGACCGGTGTCCCCATCGGCTTCGGCGTGCTGACCTGTGACACCGAGGAGCAGGCCCTGGACCGCGCGGGTCTGGAAGGCTCCGACGAGGACAAGGGGCACGAGGCCGTGACGGCGGCGGTGGCGACCGTCGCCACACTTCGCTCAGTATCTGAACCCTGCCACTGAGACACGGCCCGGACCGCGTAGGGTTAGCACCACCATGTCCAAGAAGACGTTCGAGGAGCTCTTCACCGAGCTCCAGCACAAGGCCGCCCACGGCGATCCCGCCACCTCCCGCACCGCAGAGCTGGTCGGCAAGGGTGTCCATGCCATCGGCAAGAAGGTCGTCGAGGAGGCCGCCGAGGTCTGGATGGCCGCCGAGTACGAGGGCAAGGAGGCGGCCGCCGAGGAGATCTCGCAGCTGCTCTACCACGTCCAGGTGATGATGGTGGCGCGCGGGATCTCGCTGGACGACGTCTACGCCCACCTCTGAGCCGTATACCGACGTATACCGGCCTACCGTCGTATATCGAACACCCGATATTCGAACAACCGCACGTACGCACGAACGAAGGAAGCCGACCTCATGCTGCGCATCGCCGTCCCCAACAAGGGTTCACTGTCCGGCCCTGCGGCGGAGATGCTGCATGAGGCCGGCTATCAGCAGCGCCGGGAGTCCAAGGAGCTGCGGATCGTCGACCCGGAGAACGAGGTCGAGTTCTTCTACCTCCGACCCCGCGACATCGCGATCTACGTTTCCTCCGGCCGCCTCGACATCGGCATCACCGGCCGCGACCTGCTGATCGACTCGGGCGCCAACGCCGAGGAGATCCTCCCGCTCGGCTTCGCCCGCTCCACCTTCCGCTTCGCCACCAAGCCCGGCACCGCGAACGGAGTCGAGGACCTCAGCGGCATGACGGTCGCCACCTCCTACGAGGGCATCGTCGCCAAGCACCTCGCCGACAACGGCATCGACGCCTCCGTCGTCCACCTCGACGGCGCCGTCGAGACCGCCATCGAGCTGGGCGTCGCCGAGGTCATCGCCGACGTCGTCGAGACCGGCACCTCGCTGCGCAACGCGGGCCTGGAGGTGATCGGCGAGCCCATCATGAAGTCCGAGGCGATCGTCATCCGCCGCACCGGCGCCGACGGCTCGGAGCCCAAGGTGCAGCAGTTCCTGCGCCGCCTCCAGGGCGTCCTGGTGGCCCGGACGTACGTGATGATGGACTACGACTGCCGCGTCGAGCAGCTGGAGAAGGCCGTCGCGCTCACCCCGGGCCTTGAGTCCCCGACCGTCTCGCCGTTGCACAACGAGGGCTGGGTCGCGGTGCGGGCCATGGTCCCGGCCAAGGAAGCCCAGCGAATCATGGACGACCTGTACGACCTCGGCGCGCGGGCCATCCTGACCACGGCCATCCACGCCTGCCGCCTCTGAGGGCTCTGGGGACACGCCGATGTCGGATCAGCCCGCCCTGCCCGCGCTGCCCGTCACGTTCCGGCCGGGGCGCACCCGTGCCGTCATGCTGACCGCCGGTGCCGCGATCTTCGTGGCCATCACCATGGTGGCGATGCTGCTGGAACAGCTCACCGCCGGGGAACGCCTCAGCTTCGTCTTCACGGCCGCCCTCCTCTGCGGAGTGCTGCTCCTGCTCTCGCGGCCCAAGGTCGTCGCCGACGAGACCGGGGTCACCGTCGTCAACATCGCCAGCCGACGCCATCTGGAATGGGCGGAGATCCTGCAGGTGAACCTGCGTCCGGGTGACCCGTGGGTGTTCCTCGACCTCAGCGACGGCACCAGCCTGCCCGCTCTCGGCATCCAGCCGGGGATCGCCAAACGGCGTGCGATCGAGGACGCCCGCGCACTCCGGGCGCTCTCCGAGGCCCATTCCATGGCCCGTCCGGAGCGACATCCGGGGTGACTCGGGGCCGTCGCCCCTGCCACTCATGCGCATGTCTTGATTAATCTGGTGACAGAGACGTTGTTGTTGCGCCTCCGCCCCCGAGGTTCCGCCCGGTGCTCAGGGGTTCCTGCTACCCGAGGAGTGACTACCTTCGGCGATGGACGGATCGTCCTGTAGTACCTGCGCCGCCCCCTGCCGACATAGCGCGTACCGAGCCCACGAGGTACGCGTGAACGCGGAGGCGGCGGCATCATGACCATCCCCTTGCTGCTCCTCGGCGCGGCGTTTCTGCTGATCCTGGCCAACGGCTTCTTCGTCGCGGCTGAATTCGGACTCATCACGGTCGAGCGGCCCGACGCCGAGAAGGCCGCCGCCGAGGGCGACCGACGGGCCCATGCGGTCGTCGAGTCGCTCAAAGAGCTGTCCTTCCAGCTCTCCGGCACCCAGCTCGGCATCACCATCACCTCGCTCGTCGTCGGCATGCTCGCCGAACCGGCGCTCGCCGACCTGCTGGCCGGCCCCTTCGCCGCGATCGGGATCCCCGAGGGCGCGGCGAGCGGTATCGCCGTCGTCGTCGGCATGCTGCTGGCCTCGGCGATCCAGATGGTGATCGGCGAACTCGTGCCCAAGAACTGGGCGGTGTCCCGGCCGATGCAGGTCGCGCGCTTCGTCGCCGGCCCGCAGCACGTGTTCTCGCGGCTGTTCCGCCCGGTGATCGCCGCCCTGAACGCCGTCGCCAACCGCCTCGTCCGTGCCCTGGGCGTCGAGCCCGCCGAGGAGTTGGCCTCCGCCCGCACCCCCGGTGAACTCGTCTCCCTGGCCCGGCACTCCGCGCGGGCCGGCGCGCTGGAACAGGACACGGCCGACCTGTTCGTACGGACCCTGTCGCTGGGCGAGCTGACCGCGCAGCACGTGATGACCCCGCGCGTGAAGGTCAGCGCGCTCCAGTCGTCCGCCACGGCCGAGGACGTGGTCAACCTGACCCGGGCCACCGGTCTGTCCCGCTTCCCCGTCTACCGGGAGAAGATCGACGAAATAGTCGGCATGGTTCACCTCAAGGACGCCCTCGCGGTGCCCGCCCACGAGCGGTTGCGCACGCTCGTCACCCGGATCGCGCAGACGCCGCTGCTCGTCCCGGAGACCCTGCCCGTGCAGCCCCTGCTGGAGCGGCTGCGTAGCGAGCAGCCCATCGCCGTCGTCGTCGACGAGTACGGCGGTACGGCCGGCGTCGTCACCCTTGAGGACATCGTCGAGGAACTGGTCGGCGAGGTGCGCGACGAGCACGACGGGCACGACCTGCCCGAACTCGCCGCCGCCCCGCCCGAGGACGGACGCCCCGCGTGGGACGCCGACGGCAGCTGCCGGGTGGACGTCCTGCAGCGGATAGGCCTGGATGTGCCGGAGGGGCCGTACGAGACCGTGGCCGGACTCGTCGCCGATCTCCTCGGCCGGATCCCCGCTCCCGGGGACCGGGCGGAACTGCCGGGCTGGCGGCTCACGGTCCGCCAGGTCGGGCACTACCGCGCCGAACGGGTCAGGCTCGTGAGGAGCGCGGACGCCGCCGCGCCGGCCGCGGGGGCGGTGCGATGAGCCTGCTCCAACTCGTGCTCGCCGCGCTGCTCGTGCTTGTGAACGGGTTCTTCGTCGGTGCCGAGTTCGCGCTCGTGTCCGTGCGCCGCAGCCAGATCGAGCCGCTCGGGACCGCGCGCGCCCGGCAGGTGCTGTACGGGCTCGAGCGACTGCCTCAGATGATGGCGGCGGCCCAGTTCGGCATCACCGTGTGCTCGCTGACGCTGGGCGCCGTCGCCGAGCCGACGGTGGCGCAGCTGCTTGAACCGGTGTTCGAGGCGGCGCACCTCCCCGACGAGATGGTCCACCCGCTCGGCTATGTGATCGCGCTCGCCGCCGTGGTCTTCTTCCACCTGGTGATCGGCGAGATGGTTCCGAAGAACCTGGCGATGGCGGCGCCGGAGAAGGCCGCGCTGTGGCTGAGCCCGGGGCTTGTGGCCTTCGCTCGGCTGTGCCGGCCGGTGACGATCGCGCTGAGCGCCTGCGCCCACGTGATCCTCAAGCTGTTCCGGGTGGAGCCGAAGGACGAGGTCGAAGCGGTCTTCACCAGTGAGCAGCTCAACCAGCTGGTCGAGGACTCCGGCCAGGCGGGGCTGCTCGACCCTGAGGAGCAGGAGCGCCTGGAGGACGCGCTGGAGCTCGGCTTGCGCCCGGTGACCGACGTACTCCTGGACCCGGCCTCCCTGGTGACCGTGGAGCCCACGGTGACGCCCGGCCAGGTGGTCGCCCTCACCGCGCGCACCGGCTACTCGCGCTTCCCCGTGGTCGCCCAGAACGGTGCCTTCGTGGGCTACCTGCACGTGAAGGACGTCCTCGACCTGGAGGACTCCGAGCGCGCGGTGCCGCAGCAGCTCTGGCGGCCGATGACCACGCTGGCGGCGGAGCTGCCGCTGGACGACGCGCTGACGGTGATGCGCCGGGCCGCCACGCACCTCGCCCAGGTGGCCGACAGCTCCGGCCTGGTCCTGGGTCTGGTCGCCCTGGAGGACGTGCTGGAACTCCTGGTGGGCGAGGTCAGGGACCCGGCCCACAGAGAGGCCCCGCCGCGGCCTGAGGCGGCGGAGCCGAGGGAGTGGGAGCCACAGGAGGCGGAGCCACGGGCAGCGGTGGCGAGCTGATGCGACGGTGCCCGCCTGC
>CBFHCJ010000174.1:0-10727 GCA_965654005.1 uncultured Streptomyces sp.
CGCGAACTACCTGTGCATCAATACGATGAATCTCGGGCTGGATGTCGACGGCCAGCACCTTGCTGCCTTGGAGTCGGAACATCGCCACGGGGTGAAGGTAGCGGCCGTGCGGGTGGAGCGGACAGAGCCGCGAGGTGGATCCGGACCCTGACCGGACCCTCAGGGGGTCGGCGTGGCGGCCCGCCCCCGCAGGAACAGGGGAACAGGGGAACTGGCGTGCCGTCCGACATCCCGACCCCCGTTCCCGGTCCGCGGGGTCCCTGATGTCAGAATGGACGGGCGCTTGTGCGTACGTTCACAAAGCGTCGACGACTGTCCCGACGACTGTCCCGACGACTGTCCCGACGACTGTCGCACCGAAGACGATCTCTCACCGAAGGTGACCCGTGGACATAAAGACCGCCACCGCCCTCCGCCGGCTCCGCCTGGTCTCGGCCCCCGAGGCCGTCTCCTTCCTGCTGCTGCTCGTCTGCTCGGTGCTGAAGCGCACCACGGAGTTCAACGGGGTGCCCGTCATGGGCTCGGTCCACGGGGTCCTCTTCATCCTGTACGTGATCTTCTGGGCGGACGCCTGGAACCGCGCCAAGTGGTCCGCCAAGACCGCCGCCGTCTACTTCGTCCTCTCCGTGCTGCCGACCGGAGGCTTCTTCGCTGAGCGCAAGCTGCGCCGCGAGGCGGAGCACGCGGTCGACGCAGCCATCGCCGCCCGCGCCCGCAAGGAAGGAATCGTGAACGCGTGATCGTCGCCTTCTCCGTGACGCCGTTGGGTGTCGGCGAGGACGTCGGGGAGTACGTCGCCGACGCCGTCAGGGTCGTACGGGAATCGGGTCTGCCGAACCGTACCGACGCCATGTTCACCTCGATCGAGGGCGAGTGGGACGAGGTGATGGACGTCGTGAAGCGCGCCGTCGCGGCGGTCGAGGCGCGCGCGCCCCGCGTCTCCCTCGTCCTCAAGGCGGACATCCGCCCGAGCGTGACGGGCGGTCTCACCTCGAAGGTGGAGACGGTGGAGCGGTACCTGTCCGCCGAGTAACTCGCCGTCCTGCAGCGGAAACCCCGGCCCCTCAGGGGCCGGGGTTTTCTCGCTCCGGGGGTTTGAGCGGTCGCTCAAATGTGCTGTACTGTCAGGTCAGTTGATTGAGCAGTCGCTCAAAAAGGGGGATTGACATGGGGGATTCACCATGGGTCTCTACGCAGAGGCGCACATACGCGGCGACCTCGACGAACTGTGGGCGCGCACCCAGGATCCCGCGCGGCACCGGCGCTGGGACCTCCGCTTCACCGAGATCGACTACCTCCCGCGCGCGGAGGGCGAACCGCGGCGCTTCCGGTACGCGACGCGCGTCCTGCCCTTCCTGACGGTCTCCGGGACCGGGGTGTCGGCGGGGGAGAAGACACGACCGGACGGGACCCGCGCCTCCGCGCTGCGATTCTCCTCGCCGCACCCGCTCTCGCTGATCGCCGAGGGGAGCGGCTACTGGCGGTACGTCCCCGACGGCGACGGCGTCCGCTTCCTCACCGGGTACGACTACCGGCCTCGCTGGGGCGCCTTCGGCCAGATCGCCGACCGGCTGGTCTTCCGCCCCCTCATGGGCTGGGCGACGGCATGGTCCTTCGACCGGCTGCGGTTGTGGCTGGAGCGGGGGATCACACCGGAGAGGGCACTCGTCAACTGGCTGGCGGAACTGGCCGTCCGCACCCTGGTCATCACCGTCGCCGGCACGGGCCTCGGCCGGGACTCCTTCCTGCGGCACTTCGGCCCGTTCGCGGCGACGATGGCGTATCTGTGCCCGTTGCTGCTGGCCGTGGCCATCTCCCTGGCCCTGTTCAAGGCGCCCCTTTCCGGCACCCCGGCCGCGCGCCGCTGTCTGCGAACCCCGCCCACCCGCGTGTCCGCGCCGCGTCTCCTCGCCACCCTGGAGGGGGCGTCATGACTTCGATCTTCCGTACGGTCATGGGCGCGGACTGCGAGCGGCTGCACCCCGAGTTGCAGCGCCGCTTCTCCGTGGGGCTGGCAAGCGGGCAGGCGTGCAAGGGGCGCGGGGTGATGGACCGCACCTGGCACGGCGGGGGGTTCGTGAAGCCGTTCCTCGCGCTCGGTGGCACACGCCATATCCTCGTCCCGCGGCAGGGCCGGAACGTCTTGTGTGGGGTGCGCCCAGGCCTTCGCCCCGTCCGGGAGGAGGCGCGGGCGTGAGCGAGGCGACCAGGGTGAAGCTGCTGGACGGGGCACTGCGGACGCTCACCGAGCAGGGGATCGCCAAGACGTCGGCCCGCACGATCGCGGCGAGCGCCGGGGTCAATCAGGCATTGGTCTTCTACCACTTCGGCTCGGTGGACGAGTTGCTGGCGGCTGCGTGCCGTTACGCGACCGAGCAGCGGGTGGCGCGGTACCGGGAGCGGCTCGACCGGATCGGGTCGCTCGGTGAACTGCTCGCGTTCGGGCGGGAGATGCACGAGGAGGAGAAGGCGGCGGGGCATGTGGCCGTGCTCGGTCAACTGCTGGCCGGCGCACAGACGCACCCCCGCCTCGCGTCGGCGACGGCGGCGGGACTCGACCTGTGGATCGTGGAGATCGAGCGGGTGTTGGAACGTGTGCTGGCGTCGACGCCATTGGGGGAGTTCGCCGACCCGGCGGGCCTGGCTCGCGCGGTGTCGGCGTCGTTCGTGGGGATCGAGCTGTACGAGGGGGTGGACGCGCAGGGGGCCGGCGCGGCGCTGGGCGCCCTGGAACAACTGGCGTCGCTGTTGGCAGCCGTGGACGACCTGGGTCCGGTGGCCGGGCGAGCACTCCGCCACACGCTGCGCCGAGCCTCCCGCCCGTAGGGTTCCGCCCCCAGGCCCCCTGGGGCTGCGCCCTGGCGGGGTTCCCCCGGTAGCGGCCGTCCCCGTGCTCACCCGTTCCGGCCGCTCAGCGCTGCCGTTCCACGTACTCCTTGAAGTGCTCCAGGTCGCTGCGGACGACCCGCTCGATCGCGTTCGCCTGGGCGAAGCCCTTCGGGCCGCCGAACGTCTCCCGGACCGTGTCGGGGTCGTACTCCAGCCGCGCCTGGACCCGGGTGCGGTTCTTGTCGAGCGGCTGCAGCGAGAAGGAACCCGTCAGCTGAGGGGCGTCCGTGGTGCGCCACTCCATCACGCGTTCCCCGCGGTCGGAGACCCGGGCGTCGAGCTCCCGGGACCGGCCGCCGGCCTCGATGTCCAGATGCGCGCGGCCCCCCTCCTCCGTACGGGCGTCGCGCACTCCCTCCAGGAAGCGGGGATAGTTCTCCAGCCGGTGCAGGCTGTCCCAGGCCGTGTCGATCGGAACTCCGACGTCGACGTGTTCTTCGAGGGTGCTCATGGCTCACCTCCGCGCTCGGCTCAGGAAAGCAGGGCCTTCTGCCTCCCATGCTTCCAGTGTGCGCCCGGCCCTGCCCCGTCGACCGAAAAGCGAGACGGGGCTGACCAGCATGTGACCGGCCGGTAAGGTCGGTGGCGTGCCCAAGCCCCTCAGTCTGTCCTTCGACCCCATCGCCCGCGCCGACGAGCACTGGAAGCAGCGGTGGGGAAACGTGCCGTCCATGGCCGCGATCACCTCGATCATGCGGGCGCAGCAGATCCTGCTCGCCGAGGTCGACGCGGTCGTCAAACCGTACGGACTGACCTTCGCGCGGTACGAGGCACTGGTCCTGCTCACCTTCTCCAAGGCGGGCGAGCTGCCGATGTCCAAGATCGGCGAACGGCTCATGGTGCACCCCACCTCCGTCACCAACACCGTCGACCGACTGGTGAAGTCGGGTCTTGTCGCCAAGCGGCCCAACCCCAACGACGGCCGCGGCACCCTGGCGTCGATCACCGACAAGGGGCGCGAGGTGTGCGACGCGGCGACCCGCGACCTGATGGCCATGGACTTCGGGCTCGGCTGTTACGACGCGGAGGAGTGCGCCGAGATCTTCGCGATGCTGCGCCCGCTGCGCGTCGCCGCGGGGGACTTCGAACAGCAGTAGCAGGCGGTCGTGCGGCGCCCAGGGGTGCCGGTGGATCGCCCGAAACCGACGGTTACGCTCGTACCCATGAAACGAAGCGTGCTGACCCGCTACCGCGTGATGGCCTACGTCACCGGTGTGCTGCTGGTCCTGCTGACCCTCGGTGTGATCGCCAAGTACGTGCTGGACGTGAACGGTGCCGCGGACTTCACGTTCGTCGTGGGCATGGCGCACGGCTGGCTGTACGTCATCTACCTGATCTTCGCCTTCGACCTTGGCTCCAAGGCGAAGTGGCCGGTCGGCAAGCAGCTGTGGGTGCTGCTGGCGGGGACGGTCCCGACGGCCGCCTTCTTCGTGGAGCGCAAGGTCAGCCGCGAACTGGAGGCGAAGGTCCTCGAAGGGGATCCCGCGGTCGCCAAAGCCTGAGGTCCGCCCGTCACCGCCGTACACCGCGTGAATGCCACGTACGGCGGTACTTCCTCCCCTGTTGCCAGAAGATCACCATGATTGGCACCGCGTCTCGGTCGACATTTACTTGGACGTCCTAGTAAATTCGATGGTATGGACGCTGACGCCATCGAGGAGGGCCGCCGACGCTGGCAGGCCCGCTACGACGCCTCACGCAAGCGCGAGGCAGATTTCACCACGCTCTCCGGTGATCCCGTGGAGCCGGTGTACGGACCGCGGCCCGGAGACACGTACGACGGCTTCGAGCGGATCGGCTGGCCGGGGGAGTACCCCTTCACCCGCGGCCTGTACCCGACCGGCTACCGGGGGCGGACGTGGACCATCCGGCAGTTCGCCGGCTTCGGCAACGCCGAGCAGACGAACGAGCGCTACAAGATGATCCTGGACGCCGGCGGCGGAGGTCTGAGCGTCGCGTTCGACATGCCGACCCTCATGGGGCGCGACTCCGACGACCCGCGCTCCCTCGGCGAGGTCGGGCACTGTGGCGTGGCCATCGACTCGGCGTCGGACATGGAGGTCCTGTTCAAGGACATCCCGCTGGGGGACGTCACGACCTCGATGACGATCAGCGGGCCCGCCGTGCCGGTCTTCTGTATGTACCTGGTCGCCGCCGAACGGCAGGGCGTCGATCCGTCCGTGCTCAACGGCACGCTCCAGACCGACATCTTCAAGGAGTACATCGCCCAGAAGGAGTGGCTCTTCCAGCCCGAGCCGCACCTGCGTCTGATCGGCGACCTGATGGAGTACTGCGCGGCCCGCATCCCCGCGTACAAGCCGCTGTCCGTCTCCGGCTACCACATCCGCGAGGCGGGCGCGACGGCCGCCCAGGAGCTGGCCTACACGCTGGCGGACGGGTTCGGGTACGTGGAGCTGGGCCTCAGCCGCGGGCTCGACGTGAACGTCTTCGCCCCCGGCCTCTCCTTCTTCTTCGACGCGCACGTCGATTTCTTCGAGGAGATCGCCAAGTTCCGGGCGGCGCGCAGGATCTGGGCGCGGTGGATGCGGGACGTCTACGGGGCGACGTCCGAGAAGTCGCAGTGGCTGCGCTTCCACACGCAGACCGCCGGAGTCTCGCTGACCGCGCAGCAGCCGTACAACAACGTGGTGCGTACGGCGGTGGAGGCGCTGGCGGCGGTGCTGGGCGGGACGAACTCGCTGCACACCAACGCCCTGGACGAGACCCTCGCGCTGCCCTCCGAGCAGGCGGCGGAGATCGCGCTGCGGACGCAGCAGGTGCTCATGGAGGAGACGGGCGTCGCCAATGTCGCCGATCCGCTGGGCGGTTCGTGGTACGTGGAGCAGCTGACCGACCGGATCGAGGCGGACGCGGAGCGGATCTTCGAGCAGATCAGGGAGCGGGGGCTGCGGGCCCATCCCGACGGGCAGCACCCGATCGGGCCGATCACCTCCGGGATCCTGCGGGGCATCGAGGACGGCTGGTTCACGGGCGAGATCGCGGAGTCCGCGTTCCGCTACCAGCAGGCACTGGAGAAGGGTGACAAGAACGTGGTGGGCGTGAACGTCCACACCGGGTCGGTCACCGGGGACCTGGAGATCCTGCGGGTCAGCCATGAGGTGGAGCGGGAGCAGGTGCGGGTGCTGGGCGCTCGGCGGGCGGCGCGGGATGACGTGGCCGTGCGGGCCGCGCTCGACGGGATGCTGGCGGCTGCGCGGTCCGGTGCCGACATGATCGAGCCGATGCTGGATGCCGTGCGGGCGGAGGCGACGCTCGGGGAGATCTGTGGGGTGCTGCGGGACGAGTGGGGGGTGTATACGGAGCCGGCCGGATTCTAGGTGCGATGGACGACCGCGCGCGCCACCATGTCGAAGATCAGGCCGGCGGTGCGGGCCGCCTCCCCGGAGTAGCCCGGGTGCCGACGACGACCTGTCGGGCACGGCTTTCACCACGCTTTTCACAGTGGCGCGTGGAAGGGGGAGGATGTACTCATGCAGCCACGGAACATGTCCATGAGCGGAGTCGTCGACCTCGCCGCGGTGAAGGCGGCCCAGGAGGCCAAGGCGAAGGCGGAGCAGGCGCGCGCCGAAGCGGCCCGGCAGGGTGGGGGAGGGGCGGTCTCCCCTGCCGACCTCGTCATCGACGTCGACGAGGCGGGGTTCGAGCGCGACGTCCTGCAGCGGTCCACGGAGGTGCCGGTCGTCATCGACTTCTGGGCCGAGTGGTGCCAGCCCTGCAAGCAGCTGAGCCCGGTCCTGGAGCGGCTGGCCGCCGAGTACAACGGCCGGTTCGTGCTCGCCAAGATCGACGTCGACGCCAACCAGATGCTGATGCAGCAGTTCGGCGTCCAGGGGATCCCGGCCGTCTTCGCGGTCGTCGCCGGGCAGGCACTGCCCCTCTTCCAGGGCGCCGCCCCCGAGGAGCAGATCCGCGCGACCCTCGACCAACTCGTCCAGGTGGCCGAGCAGCGCTTCGGGCTGACCGGTCTCACCGTAGACACCGACGCCGAGCCGGGCGGCGCCCAGGCGGCCCCCCAGGCCCCGGCAGGCCCCTATGACGCGGTGCTCGAAGCCGCCGTGGAGGCGCTGGACGCGGGTGACTTGGGCGGTGCGATCCAGGCGTACAAGAACGTACTGAGCGACGACCCGGGCAACATGGAGGCCAAACTCGGCCTCGCCCAGGCCGAGTTGCTGCAGCGGGTGCGGGACCTGGACCCGCAGCAGGTGCGCAAGGACGCCGCCGAGAAGCCCGGTGACGTACCCGTACAGATCGCCGCGGCGGACCTGGACCTGGTGGGTGGGCATGTGGAGGACGCGTTCGGGCGGCTCATCGAGACCGTGCGGCGCACGGCGGGGGACGACCGGGACGCCGCGCGGCTGCGGCTGCTGGAGCTCTTCGAGGTGGTCGGTGCGGACGACCCGCGGGTGACCGCGGCGCGTCGGGCGCGCGCACGCCCTCGGTTCTGACCAGTCGGCACACCCGCGCGCAAGTGTTGCCCGGGGGAAAGATCTGGCTCAAGGAGGCGAACGGCGGCCGCGCTTTACCGAATCTTGGTCTATCGCGGCCGCTGTTACTGGGAGTAAGGCGAGGTCGTTCGTCTGTCGGGTTCTGTCCTCACTTCAACCGTTTCATCATCCCCCTGTGTGCCACGAAGAGTTGTCGGTCGCTGTCGAACGGTCGTCCTTCGGCGATACGGCCGTTACCAGTGAGTAACGAACCTCTTGCGGGGGCGGCGAGAATGCACCACGATCGGCGACGCTCGGTCCATCGCCGTACCCGACAGCCAGCCGGGGCAACGGATTTCTCATGGGTCCCCACCGAGCAGGAGCCGGCGGCAGTGGCGCCGGGTCCTGGGACAGGGGGGTCTCCGCCGCGGCGGAGCCTGTCCGGCAGGTTGTGCGTGATGTGTGTCAGGCGCGACCAGAGGTTGTCGCTCGGGGGTGATCGCCGGTGATTCGGGTGCGGTTGGCGCCTTCGAGTGCGGGCGCTCTCCTTCCCGAGGACGTAGCACTTCTCCCCTCCCTGCCCGGCTGAGCCGTCGACCGGCAGCGAGCCGGGGCCAGGAGATGTACGTCCGAGAAGGAGGAAATATGGAGTCCCAGGTGCGTGGCGGGACCAGATGGAAGCGGTTCGCTGTGGTCATGGTGCCCAGCGTGGCGGCCACGGCAGCGATAGGTGTCGCCCTCGCGCAGGGTGCTCTCGCCGCGTCGTTCAGTGTCTCGGGACAGTCGTTCAAGGTCACGGCGCAGGAGCTGCACGGTACGGGCTTCTCGCAGTACGGGGCCATCGACTCGGGGTACACCCTCAGCGGTGAGAAGACCAGTCACCCCGTCGCGGTCTCGGCGTTCACGAGTGCCACGATCCAGGATATGTGCCAGTCGGTCGTCACCCCGAAGGTCCTGGGGCTCGGCCCCTTCACCCTGAAGCTGACGGCCGGTGACAGCACCGACAAGAGCAAGCAGGTCTCGGCCGAGCACCTGTACATCGACGTCGAGGACCTCGGCGCGGACGCCAAGTTCACCAACATCGACATCGGTGTGGCGGGCAAGGACCTCAAGAACGAGAAGATCAAGAGCAACGAGACGTCCAACCCGTACGGCTTCGCCCAGCAGGCGGACCAGGCGGACCTGACCGACGTGAAGCAGACGGCGTGGGCGACCACCGCCGGAACCTTCACGCTTCCCGGTCTGCACATGGCGCTGTCCTCGGGCGTCGACGAGTGCTACTAGGCACTCGCTGACGGGCGGGGGGAGCCGATGGCGCCCCCGCCCGTCAGCTCTCGGCCCGAATTCTTCACATATCCCCACACCTTCACCGCAGTACCTCCTCACCACTGCGCGCCGCACCAGGGAGCTGTTTCCATGAGCGCCGAGACTCCTGCCGCAACCGGCCAGTTCACCCGTCGGAGGCTGCAGTTCCGTAACTGGCGGGGCACGCGGCCCTTCTGGTCCGGCCTGTTCGTCATACTCGGTGGCGTTCCGATCATGTACTTCCCGTACGCGCATCTGCAGATCGGCCACCTGGCGCTGGCGCTGGCCACCACCGGGGGCGCCGGCTCCCTGATCATCGGCGTGCTGCTCATGGTCCTGGGGTTCACGCTGTGGTTCCAGCAGCACGTACGGGTCTTCGCGGGCGTCGCGGCGATCCTGCTGGCGCTGGTGTCCATCCCCGTGTCCAACTTCGGCGGCTTCGTCATGGGCTTCCTGTTCGCGATGATCGGCGGCGCGATGGCCGTGTCATGGGCGCCGGGTGTGCGGCCGGAGCCGCTGCCTGCCGCGGATGTCACCACGGGAGAGGGCGGCGCCCCCGAGGACACGTCTCCCGAGGCGGGCACGGACGAGGTGGGCGAGTCGAACGATCTGTCAGGAACGAGCCCGGCCAACGGGGCGAACAGGAGGCACAGTGCCGGCTGACGAGGCCATCCGCGGGACTGATGCGGACGCGTCCCGGGCGAGAACCGGGCCGCGCCACGCGGCCCCGAGGAAGCCGCTGTTCACCAGGATCCATGTGCCGGCCGGCAAGGCGATAGCCCTGGCGGCGATGCCGACGGCGGTCCTCATGGGGATGGGATTCACGCCGACGCTCGCCCGCGCCGACGACCACCACCCGTCGTCGAAGACCATGACGGCCGACGAGTACGAGAAGTGCGTGGAGGCCGTGGGCGGCTCGTCGGACGCGCCGTCGTCGTCGTCGCCGTCCGCCTCGGCGAGCGCGTCCAAGTCGGCCGACACGGCGGAGCCGAGCGCTTCTGCTTCCGCGGACAGGACGACGGACAGGACGACGGACAAGACCTCTTCGTCGGGTTCGGGTTCGGGTTCGGGTTCCGACGACAAGGCCACGCCCACGCGGTCCGCGTCCTCGGCGAGCACGTCCGACGAGTCGTCGAGCAGCGATACGTCCACGCCGACCCCGTCGGTGTCCGCGAGCAGCGGCCACGTGCTGGGCGACATCGGCAACACGGTCAAGGGCGTCCTCACCGGCGGCTCCGGCTCGTCCGCGAGCGCCGGCGCCGCGCCGTCCCCCTCGGCCTCGGCGTCCGCGACGAAGAAGACGAAGAAGTCGTCAAACACGTCCTCCACCGCGACGGACACGACCAAGAAGGTCACCGACACGGTCAGGGACACGGTCAGCGACACCGTGAAGGACACGACGGACAAGGCCACGACGGCGGCCTCCGACGCCACCGAGGCGGCGAGCGACACCGCCAAGCCGACGGCGTCCGCCGCGGCGTCCGCGACCGCGAGCCCCACCGCGAGCCCGTCCGCGAGCCCGTCCGCGAGCCCCACCCCGTCGGCCGACTGCGTCGCGGCCACCGACGACACGGGCGGCGTCGAGAACATCGTGGCCCTGCCCGACTCCCCCTGGCACCTCGAGGCCAGCTCGCTGCTGCTGAAGGGCGCCGACTACCAGGGCATCGTCAAGGTCCGCACCGCGGACGGCACCGTCAAGAAGGTCCTGAAGTACGTCATCTCGGGCGGCACCGACATCGGCGACCTGCACCAGCTCGTCGACGGCCAGAAGGGTGAGACGTACCACGTCCAGGCAGCCAAGGGCTCGATGTCGACCATCCGCGACGGCGACACGGTGATGTACACGGAGAGCATCTCCGGCAACCTGTTCGGTGTGATCCCGGTCACGTTCAGCCCGGACCACCCGCCGCCGCTGAACATCCCGCTGATCTACTTCACGAACGCGAAGGTGACTCAGGCCGGCCAGTTCGGCGGCACGCTGACCGTGCCCGGCATGCACCAGTACGTCACCGGCTGGAACTGAGCACCACTCAGGGCCTGTTCGGGAGCCGCGCAAAAGGTTGTGGCCCGGTTCCCCGCTCGTACGGG
>CBFHCJ010000175.1:0-10712 GCA_965654005.1 uncultured Streptomyces sp.
GTACCAGACCCCGGCCGCCCTGCGCCGGATCGGCCGGGCCCGGCTGACCGCCTGGCTCAGGAACCACGGCGTGCGCACCCTGAACGTCGCCAAGAGCGCCGCCGACGCCGCGGTCACCGCCGCCGAAGCCCAGTTCACCGTCGTCCCCGGGGAGAAGACCGCCGCGAAGATGGTCCACACCCTGGCCAGGGAGGTGATGGCCCTCGACGAGGAGATCGCCCAGACCGGCGCCCTCATCGAGGGCCGGTTTCGCGAGCATCCCGACGCAGAAGTGATCACCAGCATGCCCGGCATCGGTGACATGCTCGGCGCCGAGTTCATTGCCGCGACCGGCGGCGACATGACCGCCTTCGGCAGCCCCGACCGGCTCGCCGGCGTCGCCGGCCTCGCTCCCGTCCCCCGCGACTCGGGCAAGGTCAGCGGCAACCTGCGCAGACCCAGACGCTACAGCCGCAGACTCCTGCGGATGTTCTACCTCTCCGCCCAGGTCGCCACCGTGCACTGCCCCCGGTCCAAGACCTTCCACCAACGCAAACTCGCCGAGGGGAAGTCCCACAAGCAGGCCGTCCTCGCGCTGGCCAGACGCCGCCTGAACGTGCTGTGGGCCCTGATACGCGACCACCGGACCTTCGAGGCCGTCACGCCCTGCCCTACTGCCGCAGCGGCATGACGCCGTCACAGGACGTCACCGTCCCGGCTTGACAACGTCATTGGGAATCCTCCTCATCAACGCTGTGTTTCAGCCGTACCGGCGGGTTGCCGCGCGGCCGCCATGATCTGGAGCGGGTCGACGTCCGCCAGGGACCCGATGAGCCGGCACTCCGGTGGGAAGTCGGCGGGGGTTGTCCCGGGCGCGGGGACGACGAACACCGTGAGGCCAGCCGCGACCGCGGCGGCGGCTCCCGAGGGCGAGTCCTCGAAAGCCGCGCAGTCCTTAACGGCGACACCAAGGAGCTCGCAGGCCCGCAGATAGGGCTCCGGATCGGGTTTGGGGCGGCAAGTGCCGTGGGCTCCGAGAACCAGGTCGATCAGGTCCCGCACGCCGATGCCCTCCAGGACCGCGGAAACGGCCTCCACCGGGCTGTTCGAGACGACCGCCAGCGGAACCCGGCCAGCCAGGCCGTGGAGCAGGGCGACCGCGCCGGGCATGGCCGCGACGCCGCCGCACACCGACTGGGTGTAGACCCGTAACAGCTCGGTCTCCAACTCGTCGTGTGACTCGGCTGGTTTGCCCACCAGCTTGCGCAGGCGGGTGACGGTCTGCCGGACCGACACTCCGGTCAGCTCCTCGTTGAGCGCGTGCAGGTCCACGGTCACCCCGTGGCTTTCCAGGACCTGGCCCATCGACAGGGCCCAGGCCGGCTCCGTGTCGGCGAGCAGACCGTCGCAGTCGAACAGCAGTGTCGGTGCACCAACGTCAAGGACACTCATGCCGCTAGCCGTCCTTGCCGGACGAGAGTCGGGACCGCAGGCCCGCCAGTGCTTCTGCGGGCACGCGGGGGCCCGGGTACCGGCACTTCAACGCGCCGATCCGGTTCCCCAGGTCCGCGGCCGACCTGATCGAGCCACCGTCCAGACGTGCCGCGACGAAGCCGGCGTGGTAGGCGTCACCCGCACCGGTGCTGTCCAGCACCCTGACCGGATGGGCGGCAAGCGCGAAGTACCGTCCCTGCTCATCCAGCCCACAGCAGCCGGCTCCGCCCTTGGTCGCGACCACCACCTCAGGCCCACGGCTCCGCACCGCCTCCAGCGCTTCGGCCTCGTCCTCGGTGCCCGCCAGGGCAAGGACCACGTCGAGGGGCGCGACGAGTTCGTGGACATGGCGCAGCAGCTTGTCGGCGTCGAGCGGAACGACCTCCAGGTCGGCGAACACCCGCACACCCATGGCGGTGGCCAACTTGGCTGCTGTCACCGAGAGTTCGAGCTCGTTGCCGTCCGTGTAGAGGGCGCGTGCACCGGCCAGCGCCTCGGCGCTGACCAGGCCCGGTGGCGGCGTCAGCCGCGGATCCTTGCACATCACGATGGAACGGGTCCCCGAGGTGCTGTCGACGGCGACGACCGCAACGTGGTTGGGGCAGCCGGGCACCACGGTCGAGTCGCTGACGTCGATATCCCTCGATCTCAGCGACTCGCGGGCCTGTTCGCCCCAGGCATCGTCGCCGAACATGCCAAGGTAGCGCACGCGCAGACCAAGGCCGGCTAGATCGACCGCCACGTTGCAGCTCTGGCCCCCGGCCAGTTGGACGAGCGAATCGGCGTAGATCTTCTGGTCCGGGCGCAGAGCTTCGGCGCCGGTGAAGATCAGATCCATGGTGTTGAAGCCGATCACCACGACGTCGCATACGTCGTTGCGGGTACTCATACTGGGCTCGCCTGCTTTCAGATGGACAGACACACCTTCAGGTGCCCGGTCGGGGCGATCCTGCGCTGGTTGCGAAGGTCCACGCCCACCAGCGAGAACGCCTCAACGTACTCCTCCAGTGGCAGTTCCGCGGTGACCAGCCGGCCCACCCCCAGTGACCTGCGAGCCAGCAGTTCGACCGCGTCGCCGAAGGAGCCCAGCGAGTCGATGGATCCGAGGAGTTGGATGCTGTTGTCGGCGATCCAGGCCGGGTCGACCACGGCTTTCCCGCCGCTCAACCCGACCAGTAGCAGTTGCCCTCCAGGATTCAGCAGCGGCAGGGACTCGGTGGTCAGGACGCCGGTGGTGTCCACCACGACGTCCAGACCCGCTGGGCCGCTCCGCCCGTCCTGGAGCTGGGCGACACCTGTGGACAGGCTTTCCACCACAGGCCAATGGCGCACTCCGAGCTCCCGGACGCGTTCCGCCCGCGCCCGCGAGGACTCCACGATAACCCCCGCCAGCCCCTGTTGGGCCAGCAGCGCCGCGTAGAGCACACCCATCGGCCCCGCGCCGAGGACGGCGGCCCTGAGCTGCGGTCGCAGTGTCAACCGGTTCACTCCGGTCATCGCGCAAGACAGCGGTTCGCTGAGGACGACGTCGAGCGGGTCCACAGCAACGGGTATCGGGTACACGAACTCGCGCGAGGTCAGGTAGTACTCGGCGAAGAGACCGTCGGCGGAGACGCCGGCCTCGGTCTCGTGCTTGCGCATGCAGTGGTTCTCGCGCCCCGTGCGGCACATGGCACAGGCGTCGCAGAAGTACGTCGGGTTGATCACGACGGCGGTGCCGACCGTCAGGTCGTCGACCTGGCGGCCGACTTCGACCACCTCACCCACGCTCTCATGCCCCATGATGACGCCGGACTTGGCCGTGTAGCATCCGGTCGCGATCCCGAGGTCGGTGCCGCAGATGCCGGTCCGCCCGACCCGGATCACCACGTCCTTGGGCCCCTTGGCGCGGGGCTCGGGCCGCTCCTCGACCCTGAGGTCCCAAGGGCCGTGATACACGAGTGCTTTCATCGGTGTTCCCTTTCCAAAGTCTTCTGCGCTTCGAGGAAGGCGAGCCGCAATCTGGCCGTGAGCTCCAGCAGGTCGGCCTTCGTGGCGATCAGCGCGGGCCGCACCTTGACCACATTTCCGTAGCCGTACCTGGACCCGCGCAGGATCAGAGCATGATCCCGTTCGGCGGTGCGGATCACTGCGTTCGCGAACGCGGGGTCGGGCGAACCGTCTGGGCGGGACAGCTCCACACCCCACATGTAGCCGAGTCCGCGGACGTCCGAGATGACCGGCAGCTCGGCGGCCAGCCACTTCAGCTCCCGACCGAGCAACTCACCGTTTTCACGGACGGTTTGGAGAAACCCCGGCTCCTCAAGGACGTCCAGCGTGGCGTGCGCGGCGGCGAGGCCGAGCAGGTTGGCGCCACTGGTGAAGGAGTGCTGGTAGGACTCCAGAACGTCGAGTTCCTCGCGCATGAGGACCGCGCCAATGGGCAGCCCGATCCCACCGAGCCCCTTCGCCAGCGTAATGATGTCGGGCTCCAGGCCCAGCGCCTCGCTCGCGAACATGTGGCCGGTCCGGCCGAGGCCGGTCTGGATCTCGTCGGCGATCAGGATGATCCCGTGACGGTCGCAGAGACTGCGCAACTCGCGGAAGAACTCGGGCGGGGGCACGATGTTGCCCCCGTTGCCCAGGACGGGCTCGACCAGCACGGCCGCCACGGAGCCGCTGCTGGCGAACTCCAGGAAGTCATCGATCCGTGTGGCGCACAGCGTGCCGCATGACGGGTAGCTCTGCGCGTAGAAGCATCGATGGCAGTAGGCGCCCGGCACGACCAGCGTTTCCGCGGTCGCCGTGGCCGGGAAGCCCGCCCGCCTAAACGCGTTTCCGGACATTGCGGTGGTGGCCATGGTCTGGCCGTGGTGGGACAGGAAAAAGCTCACCACCTGGCGGCGGCCGGTGGCCGCCTGCGCGATCTTCACGGCGCACTCGTTGGCGGTCGAGCCCGTGACGTCCCGCATCCAGGCACGGTTGAGGCGCTCCGGAGCGTGCGCCAGCAGACGTTCGGCGAGGGCGCCGCCCAGGGGCTTGGTGAAGACCGAACTGGCGTGGCCTAATCGGTCGGCCTGTGCTTTCACGGCGGCCACCACATGGGGATGGGAATAGCCCAGCGGGAGGTTGAAGGTGCCCGAAGCGGCGTCCAGGAGCATGGTTCCATCGGCGGTTGTCAGCCAGAGGCCGTCACCGCGGAGGTGCTGTGCCCTCCCGTCGTCGACGTCGAGGTGATTCGACGTCTCGTCGGGGCCGGGCTCCGGCACCGCAGTCGTCGAGTCGGGTTCGGCCACGTGTAGCAGCCCCTCTCTGCGTTGGCGATCGATCAGGCAGCAGCGACCATGGTCCGCTCGGTCCCCGGCCTCAGGAGGCCCTTGACTGTCAGGTGTTGTCAACTACCTGACAGCATCGATCAGTTACTATCAAAAAGTAGCCAGCGAAACTATACTCACAGGTCGACCGACCGCTTTAAGGGCACCTGATGCCGTCGACCGGGAATACCGGTGCTCGTCGGCCTGAGAGTCGGCTCATCGGCCCACCGAGACCACAGAGGAACAACGGTGACTGCGACAGGCCACCCGCCGCTGTTCAGCGGCCCTCACTGCGCGTTCACGGCGGAGTGGCCGTGGCCCTGCCTGCAGGCAGCACCCGATGCTGAACCTGTGCACCGCCATGGTCGAGATGGCATTCCCCTCGGTCCAGGAGCAGCCCTGCTTCTCGCTTCCTGGCCGCCGCACTGCTCGTACCCCCGGTGCTCGCGCGTGACGCTGCGGCGGAATCCGGGCCGCAGACCGGCGTCGCTTGCCGATCCCGTGCACCGCACAGGCACCGCTGCCGCGGACGACCTGCCCGAACTTTGTCGTTCTTGCCGGAAAGACCTCTGAGGAGAAGGTTTTGACGAAATTAAGGTTCCTCTGGGAACACGTCGCCCACCATGCCGAGACCCGGCAGGAACGGGACGCCGTGGTGATCGCGCGCCATGGCAGGGACGGCGGGCGAATCTCCTACCGCGACCTCGATCGCGCGTCCCGGGCAGTCGCCGACTGGCTGGCCCGGCAGGGGGTCACCGAGGGGGCACGGGTTCTGCTGCTGTTCCCCACCGGGCTGGACTTCGTAACGGCCTTCCTCGGATGCCTGTACGCCGGTGCGGTGCCCGTCCCGGCCCCGCTGCCGGGCGGGCAGCGCTCCCATCTGGTCAGGACCGCCGGGATCGTAAAGGACGCCGAGGTGGCGGCGGTACTCACCGATGAGGACAACCTTCCGCAGATCGCGGCGTGGCTTCGCGATGACGGGTTCGACACCGTCCTCGGGGCGTCGGTTGGCACGGCGGAGGAGCAGGGGGACGCCGCGTCGTGGCGGCCGCCGGAGACCAGGCCGGATGGCCTGGCATTCCTTCAGTACACCTCCGGCTCGACCGGCGACCCGAAGGGCGTTATGGTCACGCACCAGGCGCTGTCGCACAATCTGGGGCTGATGCGGCGCAGGTGGGACCTGGACCAGAACACCAACTGGTGCGGCTGGGTCCCGATGTATCACGACATGGGGCTGATTGCGCTGCTGCTGCTCCCCCTGCAACGGGGAGTCACAACCACCCTGATGACTCCCATGGACTTCCTCAAACGGCCCTACATGTGGCTGGAGACGATCGGCAAGCAGGACGTCACCGCCACCGTGGCGCCGAGCTTCGCCTACGACCTGTGCGCTCGTCGGCTCACCGACGAGCAGGTGGCCCGGCTCGACCTGACTAGCTGGCGACTCGCTGTCAACGGCGCCGAGCCCATCGACCCGAACGTGCTGGAAAATTTCGTCAAACGCTTCTCCGCGGCCGGGTTCCGCAGCGAGGCGTTCATGCCCGCATACGGCATGGCCGAGAGCACGCTCTACATCTCCAGCAGGCAGCCGCGGCAGGGTCCGCTGGTGCTCCAGGCCGATTCCGCGGCCCTGGAACGGAACATTCTGCGGCCCGCTGCCCCGGGCGAGCCCGGCCTGCCCATGGTGAGCTGTGGGACGGTTGAAGACCTGGATGTCAGGATCGTCGACCCACACACCGGGCGAGTGCTGTCCGACGGCGGCGTCGGCGAAATCTGGATCCACGGCGAGAGCGTGGCCAAGGGCTACTGGGCCGACGAGCGGAAGTCCCGCGAGACCTTCCACGCCGTGGCAACCGGCGGCGACGGCGTCGACGGGCGCCGGTACCTCCGCTCCGGAGACCTAGGGGCCTACCTCGACGGCCAGTTGTATGTGACCGGGCGCATCAAGGACGTGATGATCATCCGCGGTCGCAACCTCCACCCGCAGGACGTCGAGCGGGACGCCCGGACCGTCCACCCCTCGCTGGCCGGCCTCGCTACCAGTGCCTTCTCGGTGGCGGTGCCACACGAGGAGATCGTCATCGTGCAGGAGGTGCGCCCGTCGAGCCTGGGCGGCACAACGCTGGCCGAACTTGCCGAGAAGATCAGGACGGAGGTCGGGGAGCGGGTGGGCGCCCGCATCGCGGGCGTCGTGCTGGTCCGGCCCGGCAAGGTGGAGAAGACCACCAGCGGCAAGATACGCCGCGGCCTGATGCGGGAACGGTTCCGCTCGGGTGCGCTGGAGTCACTGTACGAGGTGATCGACAACGCCGTTCGCGACCGGGCCCGTCCCAGACGGGCCACCAGGCCCCAGATCTGAACGGCACCACCGGCGGGCAGGCGGACGCACTCGTTCCGTTCCGCCGGAGCGCCGCCACATCACGTATGCATCCCAGGAGAACACGCATGTCGCAGACCCCCGCCCAGGTCGAATCGCAGGAAATCCAGCGCTGGCTGGTGGAGCGAGTCGCCTTCTACCTGGAACATCCCGTCGACCAAATAGCCACGACGGACAATCTGGTGAGGATGGGCCTGGACTCCGTCAGCGCCTTCGGCCTGTGTGGCGATGTCGAGGACCACTTCGGGGTGGAGGTCAAGCCCACCATGGCCTTCAACCACCAGACTGTGGACGAAATCACCGCCCACGTGATCGGCCTGCTCAGCGAGGAGACGTCGCACAGCTAGTAGTGCTTGGTCAGGTTCATAGTGGGTGGGTATGTTGCGGTGGCAGGTGGGACAGGCGCCGGTCCAGATCGCGAGTTGAACGCGCAAGTCAATCCACTCGCAGAAGAAGGAGCGCTACGATGACCAACCCTTTTGATGACCCTTGAGGCCTCCTATTTGGTCTTGGTCAACGATGAGGGCCAGTACTCGCCGTGGCCGACATTCGCCGAAGTTCCTGACGGCTGGAAAGAGGTCTTCGGAGTGGCACCCCGTCCGGGATGCGTCGAATTCATCGAGAAGTCCTGGTCCGACATGAGGCCGAAAAGCCTGATCGCTCTCGCCGTGGTCCGGGCTACGACTTTCGGCGTGGACAACCCGAGGACTCCTGCAGGGCGCTGCTGTCACTGAGGTCCACCAGAAGCAGTCACCGTCTCCAAAACCGCCTCGCCCCAGCGGAAACCCAAGCATCCGTGGCGGAGACTCCTGGTGCGCGGCTTATGCGTAACGCGGAACGCCCGAGCCGCGTCAAGCTCTCGCGAGGCCCGTGTCGCCGTTTGTATCGCATGGCAGCCGCAGAAGCCACTGCCTATGCTGTCGCCCTCAATGATCAGGTGCCAACCGTCGACCACAACGGAACGGTACAGGCAGATTACGCGATTGAAACGCTTTTCCTGACTTCCAGTAGGAAATGACCCGTCAGACAGCCTCTCTGTGCATTCGCATCGATGCATCAATTCGGATACGCGAGGTAAACAACCCCATGTTTGGATCTGCAGTAGAACGTCACCAACTGATGGCGGGGCAGCTCGGCATTTGGCATGCCCAGCAGCTTTCTCCTGGGAATCCTGGCTACAACATCGCTGAATATTTTGAATTCCGGGGGCCTTTGGACCTGGCGTTGTTTGAGGAGGCGCTGCGGCGGACCGCGAAGGAAGTGGAGGCGCTGCATCTGCGTTTCTCCGGCAAGGGGGAGGTGCCAGAGCTGTGGGTAGAGATGTCAAATGCCTGTTCGCCACATGTGGTGGACGTCAGCGGTGCGTCCGACCCGTACGCCGCGGCGAAAGATTGGATGTCGACGGACTTACGCCGTTTAGTGGATCTGCATGCGGGGCCGCTGTTCACGCAGGTCGTCTTCAAGGTGGCTGCGGATTGGCACTTGTGGTTCCTGCGCTGTCATCACATCGCGATGGACGGATACAGCAGCCGGATTGCCCTGGAGCGGGTGACACAGGTCTACGCGGCGCTGGCGGCGGGCGCGGATGCCGAGGCCGGGCGCTTGCAGCCGGTGTCGGTGCTGTTCGAAGCCGACCGGGCGTACCGCGCATCTGCGGACTTCTCTGCCGACCGGGAATTCTGGCGTGCCGCGCTGGCAGACCTGCCGGAGGAGACGGATACGACTGAGCGGCGGCCCACCGGGATGCCTTTGGGATTCGTGCGGGACTGGCGCGAGGTGGATTCGGAGGGGGTGGCCGGGTTGCGATCGGCCGCCCGAGCGTTGCGGACGAGTCTGTCCGGTCTGGTCATCGCTGCCGCGGCTGTGTATGTGCACCGCAATAGCGGTGCCGAGGACTTGTTGATCGGTCTGCCCGTGCTGGGCCGGGTCGACGACCAGCAGCGGCGAGTGCCCGGCATGATGTCGAATGTGCTGCCCATCCGTCTGCGGGTGCGAGCGGAGATGTCGCTGCAGGAAGTGGTCCGGCAGACGTCACGATCGGTGCGCGAGGCACTGCGGCATCAGCGGTACCGATATGAGGACATGCTCCGGGACTTGAAGCGAGTCGAAAGCGGCGGGCTGGTGCGCCTGCTCGTGAACGTGATGTCGTTCGGCCAGCAGCTCTCCTTCGGCGATTGCTCAGTGACTGGGCGGAACCTTTCCAACGGGCCGGTTGACGACATGTCGGTGTCCATTCACGACCGTGCAGACGGAGCGGGCATGGACATCGCCTTCGACGGCAATTCGGCACTCTACGCAGAAGGCGAGAACCGGGAGAACGCAGCCCGATTCCGTAGAGTGCTGGACTGGGTCGCCTCGGCGGCACCGGAGGACCGCGTGGGTAAGGCGACGCTGCTCGACCGCGCTGAGCATGACCGGTTGCTCAACAACTGGAGTGGTACCGCTTTTGATGTGCCGCAGGTGACATTGCCGGAGTTGTTCCAGGACCAGGTCGCGCGCACGCCCGAGGCAACCGCAGTGGTCTTTGAGGGCACCGAGCTGTCGTATGCCGAGCTGAACGCCCGGGCCAACCGTCTGGCGCGACACCTCATAGCCCAGGGAGTGGGTCCGGAGGCGTTGGTGGCAGTGGTCATGGACCGCTCCGTCGAGCTGGTGGTGGCCCTGATGGCGGTGCTCAAGGCGGGTGGTGCCTACCTGCCAGTGGATCCGGGGTATCCGGCTGATCTCGTCGTCTACATGATCACGGACGCGGCTCCGGCTCTGCTGCTGACCCACCGGCGAGTGGCCGACCACGGCCAGGCCGCCGGAGCGGACGAAATCGCCGGGGTGCCGGTGCTGATGCTGGATGACCCGGCTCTGGTCGAGAAACTGGCCGTCCTTGAGTGCGGGAATGTCGCTGAGGCCGAGCGCAGCGGCGTGCTGGCCGCGAAACACCCCGCGTATGTCATCTACACGTCGGGGTCGACAGGGCGGCCGAAAGGTGTGGCGGTGCCGCATCAGAATGTGGTGCGGCTGTTCGGGGCGACGCGGGAGTGGTTCGGCTTCAGTGCGCGGGACGTGTGGACGATGTTCCACTCGTTCGCCTTTGACTTCGCGGTATGGGAGTTGTGGGGCGCGTTGCTGCACGGCGGGCGCTTGGTGGTGGTGCCCTTCGCGACCTCGCGCTCACCGAAGGAGTTCCTGCAACTGCTGGTGCGCGAGCAGGTGACGGTGCTCAACCAGACGCCGTCGGCGTTCTACCAGCTGGTACAGGCCGATGCCGAGGATCCGGAGCTGGGTGCCGCACTGGTGTTGCGCACGCTGGTTTTCGGCGGTGAAGCGCTGGCCCCGGAGCGGCTGCGGGAGTGGTACGCCCGGCACGCCGAGGATGCCCCGCGCCTGGTGAACATGTACGGCATCACCGAGACCACGGTGCACGTCACCCACATGCCCCTGGACGCCGGCCATTGCGTCCCTCGCGGCGGCAGCGTGATCGGTCACGGCATACCCGACCTGGGTATCCTTGTGCTCGACAAGTGTCTTCAACCGGTGCCGGTGGGGGTGGCCGGTGAGCTGTATGTTGCCGGCAT
>CBFHCJ010000176.1:0-10687 GCA_965654005.1 uncultured Streptomyces sp.
GGACAAGCTTCCAGCACCGGGCGGCCGTGCTGGCCGGCGACCGGGACGCGGCGCTGGCCGGGTTGGGTGCGTTGGCCCGCGACCAACCGGCCGCGGGGGTGCTGCGGGGTGTGGCGACAGGGGGCCGGACGGCGTTCCTGTTCACCGGCCAGGGCGCGCAGCGGGTCGGCATGGGCCGCGAACTCCACGCCGCCTTCGGCGCGTTCGCCGACGCGTTCGACGAGGTGGCCGAGCACCTCGACCCCCTGCTTGCCCGCCCGCTCGCCGAAGTACTGACCACGGACCTGCTGCACCGAACGGAGTTCGCCCAGCCGGCGCTGTTCGCACTGGAGGTGGCGTTGTTCCGGCTTGTCACCTCCTGGGGCGTGCGGCCGGCGTTCCTGCTGGGGCATTCGGTCGGTGAGATCGCCGCCGCGCACGTCGCCGGGGTGCTTTCCCTGGCGGACGCGGCGACTCTGATCGCCGCGCGCGGGCGGCTGATGCAGGCTCTGCCCTCGGGTGGGCTGATGGTGGCTGTCGCGGCAACGGAGGAAGAAGTCACCCCGCTGCTGACCGACCGGGTGAGCATCGCCGCGATCAACGGCCCGGCCTCGGTCGTGCTGTCGGGTGACGAGGACGCGGTCGCCGCGGTGGGCGAGCGGTGCGCGGGCTGGGGCCGCCGGGTCAAGCGGCTGTCCGTCAGCCACGCGTTCCATTCGCCGCGGATGGACGGCATGATCGACGAGTTCCGGCGCGTGGTCGGCGGTCTGGCCTTCGATCGGCCGCGGATCCCGTTCGTCTCCACCGTCACCGGCGAACTCGCCGACGCCGACGTGCTGTGCGACCCGGAGTACTGGGTGCGGCACGTACGGCGGCCGGTCCGGTTCAGAGCCGGGATCGCCGCGCTGCGGGCCGAAGGTGTGGCCACCTTCGCCGAGATCGGCCCGGACGGCGTACTGACCGCGATGGTGCCCGAGTGCGTGGCGGCGGCGGACGGTGCCGCCGCCGGTGCCGCCGGCGTGGTGGCGGTTCCGCTGCTGAGGAAGACGACAGCGGATGAGGCTGCCCTGCTGACCGCCGTCGCGCGGCTGCAGGTCCGGGGTGCCGGGCTCGACGGGGCGGAGCTGTTCGCGGGGACCGGCGCGCGGTGCGTGGATGTGCCGACGTATGCGTTCCAGCGGGAGCGTTACTGGGTCGAGGACGCCGTGCGGCCGGTCGCGGAGATTCCGGCAGGTGTGCGCCTGACCGATCACCCGTTGCTGGACGCGGTGGTGGATGTCGCCGGTGCGGCCGGGCAGGTGTTCTCGTCCCGGTTGTCCGTGGCCCGGCGGCCCTGGCTCGCTGATCACGTCGTGGCCGGTTCCGTCGTGGTGCCGGGCGTGACACTGGTCGAACTCGCACTGCGCGCGGGCGAGGAACTGGGCTGCGAGGTGCTCGCCGAGCTGGTCGTCGAGGCGCCGATCGTGCTGCCCGCCGAGGGCGAGGTGCAGGTCCAGCTGGTGGCCGGTGAGCGCGACGGCACCGGTCGCCGGGAGGTCACCGTGTACAGCCGGGCCGACGACGCGTCTGCGTGGGCGCGGCACGCGACGGGCTTTCTCGGCTCGGGCGCGAGCCGGCCGGCGTTCGACGGGCGGCCATGGCCACCCGAGGATGCCGCCCCCCTCGATGTCGGCACCTTCTACGACGGCGACACCGGTTCGTTCACCTTCGGCCCGGCGTTCCGCGGCCTGCGGGCGGCCTGGACCCGCGGTGAGGAGATCTTCGCGGAAGTCGCCGCTCCCCCGGAAATAGGTGACGCGGCACGGTATGGCCTGCATCCGGCGGTTCTGGACGCCGCCTTGCATCCCTTCGCGCTGTTGGACCTGTCCGTGAAGGTCGGCCTGCCCTTGGCATGGGTCGGAGTCACCCGGCAGGCGCGGGGTGCGTCGCGCCTGCGGGTACGGATGACCCCGGCCGGGCCCGACCGCGCGGCGGTGGCGATCGCCGACGACCAGGGCGCCCCCGTGATGTCGATCGACTCGCTGGTCGTTCGGCCGCTTTCCGCCGGGCGGTCCGGCATCGTGCCCGCTGCGCCACGGGACTCGCTGTACGAGCTCGTCTGGGAGAGGGTGTCCGCCGCGGACGAGGCGCGGCCCGCGTCCATCGCGGTGGTGGGCGATCCGGTGGCGGTTCCCGGCGCTGCGCGGGTGGTGGCCGGTCTCGCCGAGCTGACCGAGGACCAGACGCCGGAGCTGATCGTCGTCGCCGCACCCGTCGGGGCCGCTGTGGACGGTGGACTGGGCGTGGCAGCGCGAGTGGCGACCTGCCGCATGCTGGAACTGGTCCAGGAGTTTCTGGCCGCGCCGCGGTGGGCCTCGTCCCGCCTCGTCGTTCTGACCCGGGGTGCGGTCGCCGTCGTACCCGGCGAGGCATCGGCCGATCCGGCTGCCGCCGCGGTGTGGGGTCTGCTGAGATCGGTACAGTCCGAACAGCCCGGCCGGATCGTGCTGGTCGACCACGACCTCGAAAAGGCGTCCCTGGCGGCGCTTGCCCGGGTGATCTCCGGTGACCGAACGCAGTGGGCGATCCGTGAGGGCGAGGTCCTGGCGCCCCGCCTGAGCACGCTGCATTCGGTTGCCGCAGCCACGAGACCCTGGGACCCCGAAGGCACCGTACTGATCACCGGCGGTACGGGAACGCTGGGCGGGCTGGTGGCCCGGCACGTGGTGTCCGAGTACGGAGTCCGGCACGTGTTCCTGCTCTCCCGGCGTGGCCGGCAGGCCGCCGGTGCCACCGAGCTCGAAACCGATCTGGCTGCTCTCGGTGCCACGGTCACGATCAGGGCCTGTGACGTCGCGGACCGGCAGGAGCTGGCCGGGGCACTGTCGGAGATCCGGCCGGCTCATCCGTTGACTGCCGTGATCCATACGGCCGGGGTGCTCGACGACGGCGTGATCGAGGCGTTGACGCCGGAGCGGGTGCGGGCGGTGTTCCGGCCGAAGGTCGATGCCGCGTGTCACCTGCACGACCTCACGCGGAAGATGGACCTGGCCGCGTTCGTCCTGTTCTCCTCGGCTTCCGGTTCGTTCGGTGGCCCAGGGCAGGGGAACTACTCGGCAGCCAACGCGTTCCTGGACGGCCTGGCACACCGGCGCCGGGCCGAAGGGCTGCCCGCACTGTCGGTGGCCTGGGGGATGTGGGCGCCGACCAGCGGCATCACCGCCCATCTCACCGACGACGATCTGCGGCGCGTCCACAACCGGGGCATGCTCGCCCTCCAGGCACAGGACGCGTTGAGCCTGTTCGACGCTGCGTGCGGCACCGGCCGGGCCACGGCGCTCGCGGTGGCGCTGGACCTGCCCGGGCTGCGTGAGCGGACGGGAGACGGCTCGATCCACCCTCTGTTGCGCGACCTCGTCGGGGCGGTACCCCGGGCGGAACCACCAGTCGCGTCCTGGCCCGACCGGTTGGGCAGGTTGTCGGCCGCGGAACAGTTGACCGCGCTCGTGGATCTGGTGCGCGCTGCGGCCGCCGACGTACTGGGCCACTCGTCGCACGCCGAAATCGACGAAGACCAGGCCTTCTGGGACATCGGGTTCGATTCGCTGACCGCGATCGAACTGCGGACCCGGCTCACCGCCGCGACCGGGGCCCCCCTGCCGGCGACCCTGATCTTCGACCTGCTCACCCCCGTCGCGGTGGCGGAGTTCCTGCGGAAGGAACTCCGCCCAGCCGGGGCCGAATACGAAACCGGAGTGTGACATCGCAATGTTCGACGTGGAGAAGTACCTGCACCGACTCGGCTACTCGGGTCCGGCGGAGCCTACCGAAGCGGTTCTGCGCACGCTGCACAAGAGCCATTTGATGACGATCCCCTACGACAGCGGGAGAATGATCCGCACGGATTCCCTCCCCGACAACCCCGCCCGCATCGACCTCGACCAGTGCTTCGACGACATCGTCCTCGGCGGCGGGGGCGCCTACTGCTTCGCCCTCAACGGCCTGTTCCGCGCCCTGCTCGCCGAACTCGGCTTCGAGGTGCTGCGGATCTCGGCGACGGTCAACTTCGGCCCGGCCTATGGCCCCGATGGCTTGCACATGTTCACCGGTGTCCGGCTGGACGGGGAGGACTTCCTTGTCGACGTCGGATATTCCGGGCCTTCGTTCCTCGAACCCCTACGCCTCGTCGAGGAAGTGCAGGAACAGTACGGGTGCTCTTTCCAACTGGCTACGGACGGGGTCAATCGGACACTGCGACGGAAAGCACGAAACGGAAACTGGCGTGATCTCTACCGATTCGTCTTCCAAAATCAGGAAACACAGTACTGGGACGGGTATTCGAGCGTTCTCTCGGCCTTGATGCGCGAGTCGGATCCCACCGGAACGGAAATCTATTGCCGGGCCACCGAGAACGGGCACCATTCGCTGATCGGAAAGCGGTTTGTAGAGGTCGTCGACGGCGTGGAGAGCATGCGTGCGCTGGTGCGGCCGGCCGAATACCGGACGGTACTGGAGTCCGTGCTCGGCGGAGAGCCGGACGACGGAACCCTGCCCGCATGACGTACTACTCCCACCGGTTCGAACGCCGCACCGAGGAACGGCGCGACGGCGGCGAGGCGCTGTCGAAGCGGACCGCTGTCCCCACGTCCGGACCACCCCTCCCACCCCCGGGTCCATACACCGTGGTCCGTCGCCCCGCGTAGGCGGGAGATGCCTGCCCCACCTGCCTCACCGCGTCCGTTCCCCGTATGCCGACAACCGATCGGAGAACCATCCGTGCAACAGACATCCCAGACCACCGTCGTGATGGACAACACGCTCCTCCTGGAGGCGAACAAAAGAGTCATAGCAGGCGGAGGCAGCAGCAACATGCGCAACATGGGTATTCTCACCCCCCTCGTACTCGACCGGGCCTCGGGCAGTCACTTCTGGGACGTGGAGGGCAACGAGCTCATCGACGTCAACATGGGGTACGGGCCTCATCTGCTCGGCTACGCCGATCCCGACATCGTGGCGGCGGTCGCCGCTCAGCTGTCCCTGGGCGCTGTCACCGGCATACCCCACCGGCTCGACCGTCAGGCCGGGGAACTCATCGCCGCCACCGTCCCGTCGATCGAGCAGGTACGTTTCGCCAACTCCGGAACGGAGGCGATCGCTTCGGCGCTGCGGCTGGCGCGATTCGTCACCGGCCGCACTCTGGTGATCACATTCGAGGGTCACTACCACGGCTGGAGCGAGACAGTTCTACGCAAGGCCGCCATCACCAACGACGGCCAGAACACGCGAGAGACACTTCCGGGTGCTCCCGGAATGATCCCCGAAGCCCTGGCCCACACGCTCCAGTTGCCCTGGAACGATCCCACGGCCCTGGAGCGCGCCTTCTCGGAGCACGGTAACCGCGTCGCTGCCGTCATCCTCGAACCCGTCTGCGCCAACGCGGGGGTCGTGCCCCCGGCCCCCGGGTTCCTCTCGCGGGTGGCCGACCTGACGCGCGGTAACGGCGCGCTGCTGGTCTTCGACGAGGTGATCACCGGGTTCCGCCTCGATCTCGGGGGTGCACAGCGCAAGTACGGCATCCAGCCGGACCTGACCATCCTGTCCAAGGTGCTCGGCGGCGGGTTCCCCGTCGCCGCGTTCGGCGGGAGCAGGGACATCATGGCTCCGCTCGCTCGCAACGAGGCCTTCCATGCGGGTGTCTACGCCGGTAACCACGCCGCGATCAGTGCGGTGGTGGCCACCCTCGGCAAACTCCAGGCCGACCCGTCGCTGTACGATCGACTCGAGGAGGAGAGCGCGAGCTTCGAGAGGGCCCTCGGGTCGGCCTTCACGGAGGCTGGGCGCCATGTCCGCATCGCACGCGCCGGATCCGTGCTGTCCGTCGCACTGTTGACCGGCGCCCCCGGGCCGGACGCCGAATATCACGCCCTGGTCACGCAGACGGACTTCGCGGCGCACCGCCGACTGCAAGTCCTGTGCCAGGAAGCGGGCGTCTACTTCCACCCCAACCCGCTGGAGCCCTGGTTCGTCAGCACGGCCCACACCCCGGCCGACCTCGCCAACGTCGTAGACGCGATCAGCCGGTCGCTGGCAGCGCTGCGGTAACGGACTGCGGAGCATCAGGGAGCGGGCGAAGGAGACCCGAATCCCGTGCGGTCGATCCCAAGGCGCCGGAAGGTCCGCGTAGCGGAGCTACGAGACCTTCCGGCAAGGCCGCGAGCGGCCGCGCCCGGGGGCGCTCCCCCTGTTGCGACGTGCGTCCGTGCCACTGGGCCAGGTCGCCGAAGGCCGGGACCGGCACCCCTACTGGAAGTTCGACAGCACTGCCCTGGACACGGAAGGCGACCACTTCACGATGATGGACGACCACGCTCCGCAGACTGCTCAGGCCGTGAACGTCTGGCCGGCCGGCCTCGCCGCCGAAGGGCGTGACCGACGATGACGACGAACACCGCGGAAGACCCGATCACCGACGCCAGCCCGTGGATCCGCCGGTTCCACCCGGCCCCCCAGGCCCCCGTCCGGCTGCTGTGTCTCCCACACGCAGGAGGCTCCGCCAGCGCCTACTTCCCGCTGTCCCGGGCGCTGGCGCCTCAGATGGAGGTGCTGGCCGTGCAGTACCCAGGGCGCCAGGACCGGCGGCACGAGCGGCTGTTGGACTCCATCGACGCGCTGCGCGACGGTGTCGCCGAGGCACTCGAGCCGTGGCGGGACCGGCCGCTGGCCCTGTTCGGCCACAGCATGGGAGCGGTGCTCGCCTACGAGGTGGCTCGCGTCCTGTGCGGCGACGGCAGCGCGGCGCCCCTCCACCTCTTCGTCTCCGGGCGCGGCGCCCCCGGGCATAAGGTGGAACTGGGCCTGGATGAGCTGGACGACCGGGCGATGATTGCGGCCCTCGACGAACTCGGCGGCGTGGACGCCCGGTTGTCCGACGACGAGGAAGTGCTGCGGATGGTGGCACCGGCCATCCGCAGCGATTACCGCGCAGTCCGGACGCACCGCCACACCCCGGGCCCGCCGCTGACGTGCCCGGTGACCGCTCTGGTGGGCGACACCGACGCCATGGCACCGGTCGAAGCCGTCAGCCCCTGGCGTGCGCACACCTCGGTGGATTTCCGGCTGGAGATTTTTCCGGGAGGACACTTCTATCTGTCGGAACAGCTCCAGGAAATACGCCGACTTGTGTACGATAGAATTATGAAATCGTACACGATGCAGAGTATTTGACGGACCGAATTTTCTCCGTGCTGGCCGACAAGGTCGGTGGGCGGTGGCTGTTCCTGGCCTGCGTGATCGACATCTGCTCGCGCCGGGTGCTCGGCTGGTCGACGGCCCCGCACATGCGGACGGAGTTGGTCATCGACGCGCTGCGGATGGCGGTGGCCGCCCGGGGGCGGAGACGTGGCCGGTGTGGTGTTCCACTCGGACCGCGGGTCGCAGTACACCTCCACGGCGTTCGCGCAGGTCTGCGGCCGGTTCGGGGTCCGCAGGAGCATGGGCCGGGTCGGCTCCAGCTACGACAACGCGCCGGCCGAGAGTCTGTGGCAGAGCCTGAAACGAGAGGCCATGTACAAGACGGTGTTCTCGACGATGAGTCAGGCACGGCACTGGAGATCTTCCGGTGGCTCACGTACTACGACGCGCGACGGCGCACAGCGCGCTGACCTACCTCTCTCCGATCGAGTTCGAACAGCAGTACCACAACACGGCTAAACTCTCACTCGCGGCATAAACCCCTGTGTCCACATTCCGGGGGTCACCTCAGTGGAGGGCGCCACCTTGATGCCGAGCACGGCGAGTTCGCCGTGGATACGCCGATACCCCCAGGAGCTGTTCTCGCGGGCCAAGCGCAGGACAAGGGCCTGGATCCTGCGACGGGTCGGCGGCCTGCCAGACCGCCTGCGACGGGAGGCCTCAGCGTGACGACGGCGCATGAGGTCGCGGTGCCACCTCAGGACCGTCTCCGGCGAGACGATCAGATGCAGCTGCCGCAGCTTTGGCCTGGAGCCGGTGGAGGCGCGCGGCCAGGAAAGCGCGGTCCGCCGAGGAGACGCGCGGCCTGTCGATCTGCCGCTGCAGAACAGCCAACTGGTGGCGCAGCGTCAATATCTCGATGTCCTTGTCCACATGGCTCATCGGCAGCAGCCGAATGAAGGCGAACACACTCAACACGGCGAGGTAGGGCAGTCGCAACAGCACGATCCACCAGCCCGACACGCCCACCCTGCGATCACTGGCCGTTCGCGACAATCTGCAGGTCACAGGCCATGGATGGGATTTTCGGCACCCGCAGGCGAAGCGACCGCTGCTGTGGACCCGCCTCGACCACCCGAGCGTCCGCAGGATCTGGGCCGACCAGGGATTTCGCCGGCCGCCTGGTGGACTGGGCCGCCCAGATCCTCGGCCGAGAACTGGAGATCGTCCGCAAAGACCCTGGCCAGCGCGGCTTCCAGGTCCAGCCGAAGCGGTGGGCGATCGAGCGCACACTGTCATGGATAACCGCCCACCGTCGCCTGGCCCGGGACTACGAAACCAGCCCGGCCCGCTCGGAGACCATGATCCGCTGGGCGATGATCGGCGTCATGGTCCGCCGCCTCGCTCGGGGACGCCCCGCCACCCGGCCTGGCCCCAACCCCCTGATCCAGCAGCGGGTGACGCGCCAGAACGCCAGTACTGTTCCGATGTGACCAGTGACCACGTCAACCGAAGCAGGACCTGGGACGGCGCTTCGGTGCGTGCCCGTGTCGCCGCCATGGCCCAAGTGGATCCAGGGCACCAGCGCTTCGGGTCCTCACACCACGGATACCGATTTCGACCTCCCCTGGCAGAGGAGGCAATCCAGTCGTTCGAGCAGCAGCACGGTGTCAGACTCCCTGATTCCTACCGCAGCTTCATCGAGGCAGTCGCCGACGGAGGAGCAGGCCCGGACTATGGACTCCTGGGTCTGACAGAGGAAGTAGACGACGAAGAGGCTCTCCACGACCTTCGAGAAGAGGGCCGACGTACGGGCTTTATGTCCACGCCGTTTCCACACACCAGCGCGTGGCCGGGACCAGGAAGGGCGGGCAGCGCCAACTCGGTGAGCGGGACCCTGGTTATCGGAGAGTGCGGTTGCGGAACCTTCTCCCGTCTCGTCGTCACCGGAAGAAGCGCCGGGCAAGTATGGCTCGACGACCCTGTTTGGGGCGGTCTGACTCCAGGACCAGACTTCCGAGACTGGTACTCGGCATGGCTGGCTACGGCCTGAGTCTTGCCTGCCCGAGCTGCCAGCACTCGAGCCCGTTCATGCGAGGCGAGCTCCAGGCGGCAGATCTCAAACGCGGTCTCAGGCCGAGACCGAGAGGTAACGCCGCCTCAGATGGTCGGGGTGTCGTCAACAATCGGCCTGTGAATCTCAACGACCGGCTTCCACCCCGCGGAGAACTCGATGAAGTCCGCACGGGTGGGGTAGGTGTCGATCGCGCGACGGTCACGCTTGGGGCTGTCGCTCCCCTTGCGCCCCCGGGGAATCTGCTCCTCGAAGATGTCGACCTTCACGTCGGGAACCTCCTTGAGGCCCTGGCGCCAGATCTGCACGATGTCGGCGCCGAACGCCTGCCGGGCCGCAGCGTAAAGGGCCGTGAGGGCTCCCTTGTCCCCACCAGGGACGAAAAGTGCCAGGTCCAGCACGACACCGGCGGACTGGAGGACCTCGATGGTCACCGAGCCGTTCTCGTCGGCCAAGTAGATTCCGGCTTCATTCTCGTCGTCGGGAAGGCAGGAGACCTCTTCCTGGAATACGGTTCTCGCCGTGATCGAACCGCCCTCGAAATCTTCACCGGACTTGGTCAGAAAAGCAGGGACATAGCAGTCGGGAAGCTTGAGTTCTGCCGTGTCGGCGGAAACGAAGAGCCTGTCCTTCACGCCGAGCTTCGTCACCTCTTCCAGCGAGAGGCGGCGAGCGGCGATCTTCTCCGTGTTCACGATTTCCCTTTCAGGTTGCACTGTCCCTCCGAACAAGGACGCTACCACGAAACCCTGAGGTCAACTGCCAGGTAATCTTTGGGTAAATGGCCTCCGATGACCTGCACGGGAGGATACCGAAGCGAGTGCCACTCGATCGGGAACACGCATCCGCCAGGTAGTGGCCCTCGTCATTGCGTTGGGGATCAACTGGCGGTCGCATTTCGGTGCGTTGGGTAGCGCGGAGGAACTAAAAGAGAGTTCACGGTAGATATCACCCATATCCCCTTCGGGGAGGTGGCGGCGAGGTAAGGCGATCCATTCGTCGCGCATCTCGAAGAGCGCAGCGGAAACAGACCCGATGGTCTGACAAGCAACAACGGAGACCCCCACCGGCAACATCTGGATGGAGCGCGAACCGGAAGTCGCGTACTACCGCGCCCTCTTCGGTCAGGACTTCGGCGTAGTCGGCTGACGCTCGTTGCTGACGTCTCGTCATGTTGGGCGGGGTTCGGTACACAGTAGGCACGGACGTCCGCGATCATGGAGTTTTCTACGCTCTGTGACCTTGGGCTGCCCGTGCCTGCCGACGCATCATCTCTGATCTCCCCTGCCTTTGAACAGCTCAGACCGCATCCGGAAGTGTCCGGGAGCGATCTTCCGGATCTGCTGGAACGCCTCGCGCAGGTCCCGGACCCGCGGGATCCGCGGGGAGTACGGCACCCTCTCGTGACGCTGCGGGTGCCGATTATTACGTCCGAGCTGGTCAGGCCGCATGTGCGTACTCGTG